>NZ_AJRG02000027.1:0-10946 GCF_000298715.2 Streptococcus sp. GMD5S | reverse complement strand
TCACTAATTTAACCACTGCTTCTGTCCGTGCAGTGTGGGGAAACATATCGACCGACTGGATATACTGGAGGTCATAGACTTTTACTAGTTTAACCAAATCTCGCGCTAAGGTCGAAACATTGCAGGATACATAGACCATTTTGTCTGGAACGTAGGTCAGAATGGTTTCCAACAGCTTATCATCTAAGCCTGTACGAGGAGGGTCAACTATCAAGGCATCCGCTCGGTAGCCATCACATTAGAACATAAAAGAGAGGTTGAACCTCTCTAAATTTATTTTTCTTCACTCATTTTTGATTTCACTTCATTATAAGATAGTGCATGGGATTCCTCTTCTACTGTCTCAGGCATTTTTCCTGTTTCGTAAAGAGATTTAATCTGTGTACTATCTAATGTTTCGTATTTCAACAATGCTTCTGCAATCAACTTATGAGTTTCACGATTTGACTGAATGATTTCAGCTGCTTTGTTTCGTGCCTCATTTAATAATGAACGAACTTCCTCATCAATCTCATAGGCTGTTTGTTCTGAAATTGATTTTTGAGGACTTTGTGCACCAAACATAGCATGATTACCTTCGTATTGAACTGGGCCAAGTTTTTCACTCATACCGTATTCAGTGACCATTGCACGCGCCATCTGTGTAGCTTGTTCAAAGTCATTTGAAGCTCCTGTCGTTTGGACATTAAAGATAATCTCTTCAGCTACACGACCACCCATCAAACCTGCTAATTGTTCTTTCATGTCTTCCTTAGATAGAAGCATTTGATCCTCTTTCGGAAGCGCAATCATGTAACCACCTGCACGTCCACGTGGTACAATGGTAACTTTATGAACAACACGGGCATTTGACAAGACTAAACCAACAATAGTATGTCCAGCCTCATGATAAGCAACCAATTCCCGTTCTCTTTGTGATACTGTTTTATCCTTCTTAGATGGTCCAGCAATCACTCTGTCTTCTGCCTCATCAATATCTGAAGCATCAATGACTGACTTGTTGCGACGGGCTGCAACCAAGGCTGCCTCATTTAGAACATTTTCCAAGTCAGCTCCCACAAAACCTGGAGTTTGTTGGGCAACTAGTTTCAAATCCACATCGTCTGCCAGAGGTTTATTTTTAGCGTGAACTTTCAAGATTGCTTCACGACCTTTAACATCAGGGCGACCAACTAAGACTTTTCTATCAAAACGTCCTGGACGGAGAAGAGCTGGATCTAGAACATCTGAACGGTTCGTCGCAGCGATAACAATAATTCCTTCATTTCCCTCAAAACCATCCATCTCAATCAAGAGTTGGTTCAAGGTTTGTTCACGTTCATCATTACCTCCACCAAGACCGACACCACGTTGGCGACCAACGGCATCAATTTCATCGATAAAGATGATGGCTGGCGCTGCTTTTTTTGCATCCTCAAAAAGTGAACGAACTCGGCTAGCCCCAACTCCGACAAACATTTCTACAAAGTCCGATCCTGAGATGCTAAAGAATGGAACTCCTGCTTCTCCAGCAACCGCCTTAGCAAGTAAGGTCTTACCTGTTCCCGGAGGTCCCTCTAAAAGAACACCCGCAGGAATACGCGCACCAAGTTTGGTAAATCGTTTTGGATCTTTTAGGAATTCAACAACTTCAACTAATTCTTGTTTTTCTTCCTCGGCACCTGCAACATCTGAAAATCGTACCTTGATATCTTCTTTGTTAGCAGCTTTGGCCTTGCTACGTCCAAAACTCATTGGATTTCGGCCACTATTTCCTCCCATATTTCCCATCATAGAGAATAAGAAGAAGAAAAGAATAGCAAATGGCACAACAGAGACAAGGATATTGATCCACATACCGCTTGAACTCTCATGTTTGACTGTTACTTCTGCCTGATGTTCAGAAGCAAGTTTTTGCAATTCTGAAACTGTTGAATCAGACGGAAGAATAGTACTTGAGAATCTTTCTACTGTTGTAGCTGTAGGAGTGAAAAATTGAATTCCCGTTTCTTCTTTACTAGTCTTAGGATTTTTATAAACACCAGACACTTCAATGATGCTACCATTTGGCTGATAGGTTAATTCTTTTACATTGTCTGCAGTAATTTCTTTTACCAGTTCTGTATAGTTAATTTTTTCGCTTCGTCCAGCAGTATTTCCAGAGTAAAAATACTGGAATCCTGTCACTAGGAAGAAGATAATTAACAAGTATAGAAATGGATTTCTAACTAAACCATTATTTTGTTTTTTCATTAAAGATAAATCTTTCTAATTTGAATAAACTTCTTCTTTCAATACTCCGACATAAGGAAGGTTACGATAATTTTCTTTATAGTCCAAACCATAACCTACTACAAACTCATTTGGAATAGTAAAGCAAGTGTAATCCGCTTCAATTTCAACAACACGTCCCTCTGGTTTGTCTAACAAAGTCGCGATTTTAACAGAAGCTACTTCTCTTGCAATAAACATATCTCTCAAACTCTTCAAAGTTTGACCCGTATCAATGATATCCTCTACAAATAAAACATGTCTTCCTTTGATATCTTGAGTCACGTCTTGCTTGATATTGATGACACCACTACTTGCTGTTCCACCATGGTAACTAGATACCATCATGAAGTCCATCTCGATATGCGTATCAATATGTTTGACCAATTCAGCCATAAAAGGAATCGATCCTTTCAGAATTCCAATAAGAATTGGATTTTTCCCCTCATATTCTTTTGTTAGTTGCGCACCTAGCTTTTTAGCTGCTTCTGTAATTTCATCATGTGAAACGAGGATTTTTTTAATATCGTGTTCTAACATCTTTTTACCTATCTATTTTTTCTATATAAATCACAGTGTTCATTATATCATTTTTCGTGTTTTTACTCAAATCACTGGTCGCAATTCCTGAAATTGAGACAATTTCTCCAAATTGCTCAATAATAGGGGTTGTTTTTCGTTTTTCAATAGGGATTTTTAAATCTATAAATAAGCGTCTCAGTTTCTTTCGATGACCATTCAGGATAATAACATCGCCAGGTTTTCGACATCTAATATGTACAGATGTTTCCCGTGAAACCGTTACTTTTTGAACAAAATCCCCTTCAATAGGGATGCCAAAGGAAAATAAATAGCCCTTATATCGAACTTGATTTTGATAGTGTAACACAAGTTCATCTTCCTTTTCATCGGCCTGAGGACTGATTTTACAAACTCGAAAATTCTGATACTCTTTTATCAATTCGTAGCCATTTTTAAGAGAATGACGATACTGGCTTTTCGTTGTTAAAATCTGTCGAACTTCATCAAACTGAGCCTTCGTCAGATTTAAGTCTGGAAATTGATTAAGATAGTTTTGGAGCAAGATTCCTTGAGTTTGTTGAGAGTATGAAAATAGCTCATTCAAATCTTCCACATCAATTTGTTTCGAAAGCTCCGTTATTGTTGCTTGGTAATCTGAAATTTCCCTTCCTAAATCTAAAAGGGCGGATTTAAGACGAGGATTTTCTTTTTCAAGCTCTGGTAAATACCTATTTCGAATGCGATTGCGAAAATAGGTATTTTCCTGATTTGTTTGATCTTCAAAATGAACAATTGGTGGAAAATCCTTTTTATGAAAATGCAACAAGGGACGAATGATTTCAATTCCATCAACTACTTGTCTTTCTTTTATTCCTGTTAAATAACGGAGCCGACTTCCTCGAATCAAGCGCATCAAAATCGTTTCAACTTGATCATCTGCATGGTGGGCAGTAACCAAGGCAGTCGCTCCAATCTCTTTCATGATTTTCCTAAAAAAATCATAACGAAACTCTCGAGCACGCGCTTCTGAAAAGTCTCCTAAGAAGCTTGTGATATAAATAGGAAGTTCAGCTGCATCAGCTAACTTCCTTAGTTCATTTTCCTCCCAGTCAGATTCCCTTCTCTGCTTGTGATTGACATGTGCTAAAATCAACTCAATTTCTAACTCATTTTGATAAGTAGACAATAGCTGGAATAAAAACATTGAGTCCAGTCCGCCAGACAAAGCTAATACGACTTTAGAATGTTTTTTGAAATACTCTTTTCGGAGAAAATGATTTAAAAAATCCTGGTCCCTCATTTTAGAACCTCATAGACATCCTTAGCTATCTTAGCAATAGTATCATAATCAGAATTTTTGGTGAAAATGGAAAGAACGAAAGGAGAATCCGTATAAACAATGGCAGTGTCATGTTTAAACTCATCGGCATCTCCAATTTTATGAGCTACCTTAACCGAAACACCTTTTGCGATTCTTTGGTTGTCAAAATCAGTCTTACCTAGAGACTCTAGGACAAAACCATTCTGATTATAAATAGCTTCCATGACTTTTCCAGCCATTTTTGAAGAAGTCAGTTTATCATTCACATCCCAATCTTCGCCCATAATGGTGGACATTTTTTCTTTAAAAGCCCCGTCAGATTGATTGGTCACGTAATAACCTAAAATATTATGAGCAACATTATCAGACTCTTTTGTTACCTTGGTAATTAACTGTTGAAGACTGTATTCTTTGTTATCTTCTTTTTTAGGTAAGCTACCACTACCTTCTGGTTTATAGGACCCAGGGAAACTATTTACTTCTGGGATATACTTGAAGCTACTGTCTAGCGTATATTCCCCTTGATTTATCTTATCTTGAGCGTAATAAAGGTAGGCTAGTTTCAAGATGCTAGCTGCATAAAGTTTGCTGTCTTCATTCACCCCAGCCTCTTTAGCTGTACTCAGTTGTTTAACATAAATAGAATAATTTTCATTCTGATAGTTGTTTGATAAAACTTCTTGAACCTTCTGGATGCGATTGTCTTCTTCTGAGGTGAACTCTTTTGATACCCACCCAACTTGATTGATATGAAGAAATTCTTGTCCCTCAGCAAAGAGAGCTCTATCCACCGTTACGCGTTGATAGGGAGAGAGGGTTGAAGAAATTTCTTTCGCATCATAGGGACTGTTATAGATAACAAACCCCTGCTCCAACCATACTTGTCTATTTTGAGTTTGAACTTGACTTTGATCATAGACCAACCGCTTATCTGCAAGGATAAACTGGTGATTATCTAATTTAAAAACAGGAACACCTTGTCTATTCAAACGCCATTCTACTATTTTAAAGGTGGTTCCAGGAGTCAATTTACCAGACTCCTTGACAAGATCCTCATTAGCATAGACAGCTGTTTCTCCATATACCATTGGGGATTCCAGAGTTTCTTTATAGTAGAATCCATAATCAGACTCGGTTAGATAATAAATTTCTTGTGAAGAGTAAGGAAGCTGTTTTTCTGTGCTAACTACTCTTGAGGTTATGATAAAAGCAGGTAGCAATAAAACTACTAAGAACTTACGCATTCTTCTCTTCCCTTTCTTCTTGTAATCGTAATAAATGGTTTTTAGTTGCCAATTCCTCTAATTTTTCATCTGATAAACTTAGAAATTGCTCAACAACTTCCAATAAATTTTCCATGACATTACCTCGGAAGCAAATCAGGAATTGTGTAAATTGCTTCTCGTTTCTTTGAGTAATAGTACTTGGCGCGTGCATACTTTGCTACATAGTCTTCATCTTTCAACTTTGCAGCAAAGGCGGATTCCTTATCCTTTTCATCACTAAGAGTTTGGTACTGCTCTTTCAACTCTGTTAATTGCTGACGTCGTTGCAGTAACTGATCATAGCTTTGGGCCAAGTTATAAGTTGGTAAAATAAACAACAAGATCATCAAAATAAGGACCCAACCCATAAAACGATTTCGTTTTTGTCTCTCCTTCATCAGGTAACGACGACGTTGATGTTCATTTTGAATAAAAGAATTATTCATCTGTACAATATTTTTAGACATTTTCTTCTACCCGTGTTTCACTGAGAATTTCATACATACCTGCTGCATCTTCTTTTTTTGTACTATCTTTCATATCTAGTACTTTAACAAGCAACAACTTATTTCCAAAGCGAATTTCAACTTGGTCATCAACTTTCAAATCCGTTGAACTTTTGGCCAAGATTCCGTTCACCTTGATTCTACCTTTATCTGCTACTTCTTTTGCGACTGTGCGGCGCTTAATAATTCGTGATACTTTTAAATATTTGTCTAATCTCATTTTTATTACCTCAAATTATTATTGTACCATTTTTATCCTTTTTATAGAAGAAAAATGTTAAATGGGATTTGCTTCCTTTGATTCTTTTATCTCTAATAAACTTTCTCCAAAAATCAGCAAACCTTCTAAAATTTCATAATCCTTCTTGTTTCGGACATCAAATATAACTTCCATTAATCCTTTATTCTCAGCTATGGATGCTTTTAAGTTCGTTGCGGATAAGGCTTTAAAATAATCTTGAGCCAAGAATAGTCGTTGAGTGACTTTTTCAAATTGAACTGTAATCTTATTTTCTTTTCTTTCCACACGTTCTACAAATACCTTGTCAAAATATGACTTGACCAAACCAATCTCTAAAAGATAGGCCACTACGTCTGGGTATTCTCCAAAGCGATCCATCAATTCTTCTTGTAGTTCTTCATAGTTGACACGATTGTCAATTTGACGAATTTTCTTGTAAATTTCAATCTTATGTCGTTGGTCAGAAATATAAGTGTCAGGAAGATAGGCGTCAATTTGTAAAATCAACTCAGCATTTCCTTTGCTTCTTTTATTCCCATTGCCGTTCCGTTTAGCAATAGCTTCCTCTAGTAACTGCGAATACAATTCAAAACCAACAGAATCAATGAAACCAGACTGGGACTTTCCTAGGAGATTTCCTGCTCCCCGAATCGAAAGATCTCGCATCGCAATCTTAAATCCTGAGCCTAATTCTGTAAATCCCTTAATCGCTTCTAATCTCTTCTCAGAGACTTCACTGATTGATTTTTCTGGACGATACATGAGATAGGCATAAGCAATACGATTGCTACGACCGACTCTTCCTCTTAATTGATACAAGGTTGACAAGCCCATGTGGTCTGCATTTTCAATAAATAAGGTATTGGCATTTGGAATATCTACCCCTGTCTCAATAATAGTAGTCGTCACCAAAATATCATACTGACCTTCAATAAAGTCAAGTAGAGTATTTTCTAACTGAATTTCACTCATTTGTCCATGAACATACCCAATCGAAGCCTCTGGAATCAACTCCTGTAATTCTGAAACCTTCTGGTCAATCGTGTCAACTTTATTGTAAAGATAGTAAACTTGACCTCCACGCTCCATTTCACGCAAGACAGCATCACGAATGACACTATCATTCTTCTCTAATACATAGGTTTGAACAGGATAGCGATTGGTTGGAGGAGTTTCAATAACAGACAAATCTCGAATTCCCAGCATAGACATGTGGAGAGTACGAGGGATTGGCGTTGCTGTCAAGGTTAGAACATCTACTTGTTTTTTCAGTTCTTTCAAAGTTTCCTTATGCTTAACACCGAATCGTTGTTCCTCATCAATAATCATCAATCCCAAATCTGAAAACACAACATCTTTTGACAAAACACGATGCGTTCCAATCAAAATATCGACTTGACCATTCTTTAGTTTTTCAAGTGTTTCTGCCTGCTCTTTTTTACTTCTAAAGCGACTCAACACATCAATATTAACAGCAAAATTTTGGAATCGTTCCTTAAAATTCGTATAGTGCTGTTGCGCTAAAACCGTCGTCGGAACTAGAACAACCACCTGTTTGTGATCATTGACAGCCTTAAATGCTGCACGCATTGCAACCTCAGTTTTCCCAAAACCAACATCCCCAACCAGAAGTCGATCCATGGGATGAGAATCCTGCATATCCCTCTTAATTTCCTCAATACTACGAAGTTGATCATCCGTTTCAACATAAGGGAAGGCATCATCAAAAGCATGTTGCTCATCATCATCAGCCGAGAAAGCAAATCCCTTCAACTGACTACGCTCAGAATAAAGCTTAATTAAATCGTCAGCTATATCCTCTACCTGGTTCTTAACTTTTTGCTTGGCCTTTTTGAAATGACCATCATTTAATTTATTAAGTTTTGGAGCTTTTCCATCACTTGAAACATATTTTGACAGTAACTGAATCTGCTCTACTGGGATGGAGATTTGATCCCCATTTTGATATTGAACACTGACATAATCACGGTGAATCCCTTTGATTTCAATTGTTTCAATTCCTAGATATTGACCAATTCCATGGATATGGTGAACAACGTAGTCCCCTTTTTCAAGTTCATTATAATCTTTCAATCGCTCCGCATTTGACACATGTTGTCTTCTAAAACGACGTTTTAATTTCTTTTGAAAAATCTCATGTTCAGTAATCAAGAGAATTTTTTCATCTACAAAGTGAAAACCATGTCTTAGATTACCCTCAATCAAGTTTACAGATTCTTTACAGATACTTGACTTATCTCTGGAATCCAATTTGATCTGATATTCCTCTAAAACATCTTCCAACGTCTTACTTCCCATTGAATTGCTAGACTGCAAAATAATAGTGTAGTTCATTTTTTTGTATCGCTCAATTTCTTCTTTTAAAAATGAAAATTGATTGAAAAACTCTTGCATGGGGTATTGATTAAATTGATAAATGTGATCAAACTTAAGATTTCCTAAGCCCTTTTGCAGATTGGAGAAAAAGGTAACTGGACTTTGTTTTTTATAGGTTTGCTCTGTATCTGCAAAATACTGCATCCCAGAAAATGATTTACCATTCTGTAAATCTTCTGTAAAGTATTGTGCTAATTCTCTTTCAAAGGATTCATACTGATTCATCAATTTTTGATAGTCATCAAAGAATACTGGTGTATCTTTTTCAATATAATCAAATACAGTCCATGTTTCATCGTAACATAAGGACAAAAACTTTCGACTATCTGAATGTACTTGTTTTTGATGAAAACTTGACAAAATCTCTTCCAAATATGATTTTAAAATTGGTGATAGAGTCTTTGAAATTTGCTTTTCTAAAGCTGACTGTCCTCGTTGATAATCTTTTTCTCTCAAAAGTATGTCGCTAGCTGGAAAGATAGTGAGGTTGGTCTGATTTTCTTTCGATAATTGTGTTTCGACTTCAAAAGTACGAATACCATCTACTTCATCGCCAAAAAACTCGATTCGGAAAGGTTCTAACTGAGACATCTCAAAAATATCTAAAATATCTCCTCGAATACTAAACTCACCTTGTGTCCGTACTTGAGTAACTTTTCGATAGCCAATTTCCTTTAACTGGTGAAGTAGCTCGTGTTGGTCATATTCTTCGCCAACTGCAATTTTTATAGTACTTTCTTTAAATCTAGTCGGAGAGGGTAAAATTAACCGACTCGCTGCGATATTACAAACTAAAATCCCTTTCTTAGACGGATCACTCAAAAAACGCAAGGCCTCAACCCGCGAAATGATTTTTTCTTGCGAAGACATCAAAAACTCTACCATAGGAGAGTCATCAACCAAAAATGGATAGACAAGTTCCTCTCCTAAGAGAGAAAGAAGATCACTGATAATTCGTTCTGCTTCTCCATAAGTTGAAGTCAGTAACACAATCTTATTTTCTTTTTCTAGACTGCTTGCAATTGCAATAGCCTTGGTAGACGTTGATAAACCAAGTATTAGTTGTCTTTTCTTATCTATCAGATTTTGATGCCATTTTTTTATCTGGTCATTTTCTGAGAATAAATCTAATAAAGTCACCATTTAGCCGTTATACCTCTGCATTGTTTTCTCAAAGTTTTTCTCTTGTAAATAGTAGTTTACAGCATCGTCAACCTTGTCAATGGACTGTAAAATACCCACATAGTCATCCTGATCAAACTTACTTAAAACATGATGAACAACGGACATGCCTTTTTTAGGTCTTCCAATACCTATTTTAACACGGTTAAATATCTGAGTACCTATATGTTGAATAATAGACTTGATACCATTATGACCACCAGCTGACCCCTTTGCTCTTAAACGAATTTTCCCAACTTCCATGTCAAGATCGTCGTAAATAACGAGTAAATCTTCAATATCCAAACCATAGTAAGTCAATAAAGCATGAACCGCTTTTCCACTTTCATTCATAAATGTTGTTGGTTTGACGAGATAAATTTTTTCTCCATTGAAGAAAAAAGAAGCTAGGTCAGCTTGAAATATCTTGTCATGTGTAAAGGTGACATTTTGTTTTTTGGCCAATTGGTCAATCAACATAAATCCAACGTTGTGCTTGGTTTCAAAATATTTATCCCCTGGATTTCCCAATCCTACAAGTAATTTGGTCATTTATTTTTCCTTTCAAAAGCCAAAAGGGTTGGAATTTTTTTCCAACCTAATTGACACTATTTATTAAATATTATTAAACGTTAAAGCGGAATTCCATGATATCGCCATCTTGAACGATATATTCTTTTCCTTCTTCACGCAAGCGCCCAGCTTCTTTTACAGCCTTTTCAGATCCATATTTCACTAGATCCTCATATGACATTGTTACTGCACGAATAAACCCTTTTTCAAAGTCTGAGTGGATAATACCAGCTGCTTGAGGAGCTTTCATCCCTCGCTTAAAGGTCCAAGCACGGACTTCTTTTTCACCAGCTGTGAAGTAAGTTCCAAGCCCAAGCAAGTGATAGGCTGCACGAGTCAACTTGTCAACGCCTGATTCTGTCAAGCCAAGTGCTTCAAGAAACTCTTGCTTATCCTCATCGTCTAACTCAGAAATTTCTTCCTCAGCACGCGCGGAAATAACGACTACTTCAGCATTTTCTGTCGCTGCAAATTCACGAATTTTCTTCACATATTCGATAGAATCTGGGTCTCCAACAACATCCTCATCCACATTAGCAACATAAAGAACTGGTTTAGTGGTCAAAAGGAAGAGACCTTTGACAACCTTTTGTTCTTCATCTGTAAATTCGATGGTGCGAGCTGATTTTCCATCCTCAAGGACTGGTTTAATCTTTTGAAGAACATTAAATTCTGCTACTGATTCTTTATCTTTTTGCGTACGTGCCATC
>NZ_AJRG02000028.1:0-10253 GCF_000298715.2 Streptococcus sp. GMD5S | reverse complement strand
CATGCGCTACGATTTTGGAAATGTTTATAAAGAAATACGTGAGTCAAAAGGATTAACCCAAGAAGATGTCTGTGGTAGCGTCCTTTCAAGAACCAGCCTATCAAAAATCGAAAGCGGGAAAACAACTCCTAAATATGAGAATATGGAGTTTCTTCTCCGACAAGTCAATATGAGTTTTGAAGAGTTTGAATATATCTGTCAACTTTATCAACCAAGTCAACGCACAGAAATTATGCAAACCTATCTCAATATGAGCTCAATCCTAGGGACTAATGAACTCGAAAAACTATTTCAAAAATGTCAAGACTACCTCAAAACTCACCACGACCTCCCCATCAAAGAGATACGAGATATGCTAGAAATTGTTATCTATATTCGCCAAAATGGGACTAAAAAACTGTCAATCGAAGTTAACAATACTGTAAAGAAGCTATGGAAGAAGATAGAAAAGCAGGACACTTGGTACGAGAATGACTTAAAAATTCTCAATACCATTCTCTTTACCTTTCCTATAGAACATATCCATCTCATCACTGGAAAAATCTTGCAACGCTTAGAAGTCTATAAAAACTATCAACATTTATATGACTTGCGAATGGCAATCCTACTCAACCTCTCCACCATTTACTTATACAATCAAGATAGAAATATGTGTAAACAAATATGCTATACTTTACTAGAAGATGCCAAGAACAAGAAAAGCTACGATAGGCTTGCTATCTGCTATGTCCGTATTGGGATTTGTACGGATGATTCTAAACTTATCCAAAAAGGTTTCTCCCTTCTGGAACTAACCGATGAAACCTCCATGCTATCTCATCTCAAAAAAGAAGTAGAGACCTATCATCAACCAAAGGAAATATAAAAAAGTCGAGGGATTTCCTCGACTTTTACATATTTTTCTGTTAGCTAGTTCTTAATACCAACCGTTGTTAAGCCAGAAGTTCTTGGCAGCTGTCCATGAACCGTAACGTCCTGCAACGTAGGCATCTGCTACACGTTCTTGGTTTTCAGCTGAGTAGTCACCGTTCAAGTATGAATCTGTCAATTGGTAACGTCCGATGTAACGTCCGTTTGTAGCAGTGTAGCTACCGCCTGATTCTTTTTGAGCGATCCATTCTTTGGCTTCTGCTTCAGAACCACTTACAGTAGAAGCTGCTGCAGTGTTGCTTTCTGCTGCTGGAGTTGCAGGTGCAGCTGGCGCTTCATAGGTTGTTGTTTCAGTTACTTCTTCTGCAGTTTCTTCCGCAGCTGCTGGTGCTTCATAAGTTGTTGCTGAAGCTGCAGCGGTTGCAGTTGCTGTCGATGGAGCTGTTCCTTCGATAACCAAAACTTGGTCAACATAGATAAGGTGAATATCTTTGATGTTGTTTTTTGCTGCCAATTTTTCAACAGTTGTGTTGTACTTCTCAGCGATTTCTGAAAGAGTATCACCTGATTTAACTGTGTAAGTTACAGTTTCTTGGGCAGATGCAAGTGATGGAGCAAAGAAAGCAAGCAAAGTTGCTACTCCTGCGATAGTTGTTTTAATTTTTTTAGTTGTTAATGACATATCTAAAAATTCTCCTTCCATTGGATATATCTATGATACCTTTTAAATGTTACCGTTGTTTAACGGTTTTATGTAGAAATATTACAAAAATGTTTTATATTTACCGTTTTAAGGAGGTTTTTGTCACAAAAGACCTTATTTTATACTATCTTTAATCATTTTAAGCTTTTGATAAGGGAAATAAGCGCGGAGGTCCATTCTTTGATATAATAGATATAAGAATCTTTGTAAGGGGAAACAGATGCACTCACTTCGTTTTCAATCTGTCTTTGACATTATCGGACCTGTCATGATTGGCCCATCAAGTAGCCACACAGCTGGAGCTGTTCGCATCGGGAAAATCGTCTCTTCCATCTTTGACGATACGCCGACAGAAGTCGAATTCCAATTATTTAATTCATTTGCCAAAACCTACCGTGGTCATGGAACCGACCTTGCTCTCGTCGCTGGTATATTAGGTATGGATACGGACGATCCCGACATTCCAAATAGCCTAGAGATTGCCCATAAACGTGGTATCAAGATTGTCTGGACCATTCAGAAAGACAGCAATGCCCCTCATCCTAATACCACTAAAATTACTGTGAAGAATGAACACAAATCCATTAGTGTGACAGGAATTTCCATCGGTGGAGGAAATATCCAAGTTACGGAACTTAACGGCTTTGCTGTCTCTCTCAACATGAACACACCGACCATCATCATCGTGCATCAAGATGTTCCAGGTATGATTGCCCATGTTACTGAAGCCCTCTCTCGTTTCGATATCAACATCGCTCAGATGAATGTGACTCGAGAAAAAGCTGGAGAAAAAGCCATTATGATTATCGAAGTCGATAGTCGAAGTTGCGAAGAGGCGATTGAAGAAATCCGAAAAATCCCTCATCTCCACAATGTCAATTTCTTTAAGTAGGAGGAAACATGTTTTATTCTATCAAAGAATTGGTCGAGCAGGCGGATCTAGACTTCCAAGGAAATGTCGCAGAACTCATGATTGCGACAGAATATCAACTAACCGGTCGGGAACGGCCAGAAGTTCTCCTCCTCATGGAACGCAATCTAGAAGTCATGAAAGCCTCTGTCGAGCTCGGCCTCAGTGAAAACAAATCCCGTAGTGGCCTAACGGGTGGAGACGCGGCCAAACTAGACCGCCATCTCAAAAGTGGAAAGGCCTTGTCGGACCTTACCATCCTATCAGCAGCCCGTAATGCCATCGCGGTCAATGAACACAATGCGAAGATGGGCTTGGTCTGCGCTACTCCAACCGCAGGAAGTGCCGGCTGTCTGCCAGCCGTTCTCACTGCTGCTATCCAAAAACTTGACCTCAGCCACGAAGAACAGCTGGATTTCCTCTTTGCTGCTGGTGCCTTTGGACTAGTCATCGCAAACAATGCCTCTATCTCAGGCGCTGAAGGTGGCTGCCAGGCCGAAGTTGGCTCTGCCTCTGCCATGAGTGCCGCAGCCTTGACCTTGGCTGCAGGTGGAACTCCCTATCAGGCTAGTCAAGCCATCGCCTTTGTCATTAAAAATATGCTGGGCCTCATCTGCGACCCCGTCGCTGGTTTGGTTGAAGTTCCCTGTGTTAAGCGCAATGCCATGGGAGCCAGCTTTGCCTTTATCGCAGCAGACATGGCCTTGGCAGGTATCGAGTCTAAGATCCCTGTTGACGAAGTCATCGATGCCATGTACCAAGTCGGATCGAGTCTTCCAACTGCCTTTCGTGAAACGGCCGAGGGTGGACTCGCCGCCACACCTACTGGTCGCCGCCTACAAAAAGAAATCTTCGGAGAATAAGCTTATCTATATCTATTAGGAGAAACTATGCCCTCTATCTCAGCAATCTTTTTTGATCTAGACGGAACCCTGGTTGACAGTTCCCTCGGGATCCACAATGCCTTTACCCATACCTTTAAAAAGCTAGGAGTTCCAAGCCCTGATGCCAAAACCATTCGTGGTTTTATGGGACCGCCCCTTGAAAGTAGTTTTGCAACATGCCTTCCCCAGGAACAAATCTCTGAGGCCGTCCAGATATACCGCTCTTACTACAAGGAAAAAGGGATCCACGAAGCCCAACTCTTCCCCCGAATAACGGAATTACTCCAAGAACTTTCACAAAACTACCCTCTCTACATCACTACAACAAAGAATACTCCGACTGCCCAGGATATGACTAAAAATCTGGGAATCCATCATTTCTTTGACGGCATTTACGGCTCTAGTCCTGAAACGCCACACAAGGCGGATGTCATCCGTTACGCCTTGCAAATGCATCAACTTCCTGCAGACCAAGTCCTCATCATCGGAGACACCAAGTTTGACATGATTGGAGCCCAAGAAACTGGCATTAAAAAGTTCGCTGTTACTTGGGGATTTGGAGAAGAAGCTGATTTGCTCAGCTATCAGCCTGACTGGATTGCCCGTACCATTGATGATATCATTAAGCAACTATAAATAATACAACATACAAAAATACTCCTAACACTAGTGAACTAGGTTGAGGAGTATTTTTTATATATTGTTACTATCAGAAGGAATCAACTCCATGCTTAAGCAGTAATTTGATCCTGTTCTTCAGTATCTGTATCTTCATCCTTCTTACTTGGCCAAGCAAGCATGACAATAAGCGCAATCGGTCCAACGAGAGGAACCAAAGCAATGAAGATAAAGGCCCAGTGGAAACCAGCGTCTCGTAAGCAGCGAAGCGACTCAGACGTTTTTAAATAGAGTAAAAATATCTTAATATTTTCGTACCATTTCTTCAAACCGAGAGTCTTCCGTATTCTCTTTATCTTTTTCACTATTCTCTATCACTTTTTCTCCAAATCGTTGACTTGGCATAGCGAGCATAACGAGCAGTGTTATTGCACCCAAAGGAACAAATACAATAAAAATATAGGCCCAATGGATACCCACATCTCGTAAGCGACGTACTATCAGTGCTAGTAGAGGAACAAACTCTATTATAAACAAAATAATACACATACTGAAGACCGCAATATTCCTGATGGCTTTATCAGATTCTACTCCAGTAAAAAGTGAGTAGTAGGCGGGCAAGAAAATTATCATATTTAGCAGCCAAACCCACCAAAATTCTGGACGTGTGGAACGACCAGAAAAATTTGCATAGCCTTTGAAAAAACTCCTAATAGCACTCAGCATACAAAAATCTCCTTTTGATTTTAATACTTATTTCGCAAAGTTATGTTACCAGCTTAAAAAAGAGGTAGTTTTTAGATTGTCTGAAATCACTCTCCTAATAGATCACATAACATCGTCCCTTGAATAGTTGCGCTTATTAAACCTTTGAAAGATCCGATGTTCTCTACTCTCTATTTATAAAAACCAGCTTTCTGATTCTCTCAGAAAACTGGCGATAGTTGTTTCATTATGAAGGTAGATGGACACTCTTACTCAGCATGAGTTGTTTCGTTTGCAAAGGAAATGATGGCTTTTTTGAGCTCATCTCCGCTGAGTGAACGGAATTCTTCAATCTTTTGATCAATGGCTTCTAGAGGCATGACGTTAACCTTACCAACGAAAATCTTGTCCATGACTTGGTTATCAACCAATTCGGTCGAAACCAAGAGTTCTTCATAGAGTTTTTCTCCTGGGCGGATACCGACCTCAACGATTGGAATTTCACTTTCAGTGTGTCCGCTTAGAAGAACCATTTTCTTAGCCAAGTCATAGATCTTGACTGGTTTGCCCATATCGAGGATAAAGACTTCTCCGTCCTTGGCATAAGCGCCAGCATGGATTACTAGACGGCTAGCCTCTGGAATGGTCATAAAGTAACGTGTCATACGGAAGTCTGTCACCGTTACAGGACCGCCTTCAGCAATCTGACGTTCAAAGACAGGAATCACGCTACCACGACTACCGAGAACATTCCCAAAACGAACTGCACAGTAGGTTGATTTGCTGCGTTGGTTAAAGCCAGTGACAATCAATTCTGCCACGCGCTTGGTTGCACCCATAACATTCGGTGGATTGACCGCCTTATCAGTCGAAATCATGACCATCTTAGGCACTTTGGCCTCATCCACAGCCTTGGCAACATTGTAAGTTCCGAGGATATTGTTTTTGAAGGCTTCTTTTGGATTGCGTTCCATCATCGGAACGTGCTTGTGGGCAGCAGCATGGTAGACAATGGCTGGTTTGTACTGCTCAAACACCTGCAAGAGTCGGTCATAGTCCTGAATATCTGCAATAACAGGAACATAATCAATCCCTTGGAATGTACGGATCAATTCATGATAAACGAGATAGATTGAGTTTTCACCATGTCCAAGCAAGACAATACGCTCGGGATTAAAGCGACTAACCTGACGACAAATCTCTGAACCAATCGAACCACCTGCCCCTGTCACCAGGATGGTCTTGCCTGTAATCTCAGTACCCAGACGCGATTCGTCGAGACGAATTTCCTGACGGCCCAAAAGGTCTGTGATATCAATTTTTTGGAAACCACTACCTGGTTGATGGAGTCCTTGAACGACTGTCTCAACCTTAGGCATCTTGTAACATTTGACGCCTAGCTTATTACACATCTGCAAGATGCGTTCGTACTCTGATGGGTCAAGCGAAGGGATCGCTACGATGACACGCTCGATTTGGTGACGTTTAGCTAATTCAGGTAGATTATCATAAGAGCCCAGAACTGGGATCCCACCTAGTTTTTGTCCCTTTTTCTTTTCATCGTTATCCAAAATCCCCACTAGCTCAAGGTCGCTAGTTGGATGTTGGTAGCTGTTCATAAAGAGGGCGCCACCATCACCAGCACCGATCAAGAAGGTACGGCGATGCTCTCCATCTCCACTACCTTGCTTGCGCTTAGAATAAATCAGCTGCCAAGTGATACGAGGAAGCAAGATGAGGAAGGTACTCAACAAAATGAAGAGTACGATGAAACGGATAGAAAACAATGGAAGAAAGGCATAGCAGATTCCATAAGAAAGAACACTGCTGAGCATCACTCCGAAAAAGATTTTCATGAAATCCGTAATCTTGCTATAACGACTAATACTAGCATTTAGCCCCCAAAACGCAATCATGATTTGATAGAGGAGGAAGGCTAAAAGAGTGTAGATCACGTAATCCACAGGCGCAGGATTTATAAGGCCATAAAACAAGATATAAGATACGATGATGGAAACCACCATACTCAGAATATCGAATATCCCCCAAAACACTTGTTTTTGCTGTTTATTTAAAATTTCAACCAGATCAATCACATAATCTGTTAGTTTTTTATTCATAGGAATTTACTCCCCCTTAAAAGAGTCAGATGATACTGTTGTTATGATAACCTGAATCATTCAGTCTATCGGGGCTTACTTTCTCTTTCTTAAAAGTTTGACGAAGATAAACTGACGTACAAATCCTGGACAAAGTGCAACAATTGCCTGAATGGCTACACTTTTAGCATATTCCATGTAAGAAATTTGCCCTCGCTCAAGCATCCGTTGGCGAGCTTGACGATAGAGTTTGAGGTAACGCAAGCCACCTCGACGCTCAAACATCCCTGCACCGACACGAACCTTACACAAGATTTGATCTAGGTTCCCAGTCTTGGCACCTGCAGCAATCATATTGAGCCAAAGGAGGTCATCCTCCATGTAAAGGCCATCTTCATAGTTGCCTGCCTTGAGGACCATGCTCTTTTTGAACATGACTGTCATATGGTTAAAGGCGCTTCTCATTCTCTGATAAGCCACAATGTCTGCATGCTGAGTTGGAACACGACGATAAGACACAATCTCATCTGGATTGTCAATGAACTCTGCGATATGCCCGCCTAAGAGATCGAGATCTTCTTTCTCCATTAGCTGAAGCTGTTTCTCAAAACGATCCGGAACAGCTAAATCATCCGTATCCATGCGGGCAATAATGTCATACTGGCACTGTAAAACACCGTATCGAAGAGCCAAGCCTAAACCTTGATTTTCTTCTAAGGGGCACCGTTTAACTGGAATGTCTGACTGAGCTTCCACTTCATCTAGCACCTGATAGAGTTCGGGTGTGAGCGGCCCATCCTCAACAAGAACAAGTTCGCTCGGTTTCAAGGTCTGGTTTTGAACACTTTTGATAGCATCTCTTAAAAACGTCGGATTTTCCTTTACATAGACCGACATCAAGACGCTGATTTTTTGCTTTTCAGGCACAGTTTTTCTCCAATGTATAGATTTCCTTCCACTATTTTATCACAAATTCTCCTAGTTTCCTATTTTTATATCAAATCAAGGAAAATTCTAGTAAAGAAATCTGTCACTTTTCACTATATTTTCACTTCCATTGATTGAACTGTCTTGGCTATCATTACTTGACATTATAAGGAAAAAACCTTAAAATAAGCTGTTATTAAAATCATCCTATCGAGGTTTTTATGAAAAAACAATCACTCTTTTTTGTTCTAGGAATTGTCTTAATCGGGACCGTTTTACGCTCTCCTTTTACTGCTCTTCCAACTATTTTAGGAGATATCGCTCAGGGACTAGGAGTGGAGGTCAGCTCACTTGGGATTTTAACCAGTCTCCCTCTCTTGATGTTTGCTCTTTTCTCTGCTTTTGCGAGCCGCTTGGCACAAAAAATCGGGTTGGAACACCTCTTTACTTACTGTCTCCTCCTCTTAACTGTTGGCTCTGTCATTCGGATTTTCAATCTTCCCCTTCTCTATCTAGGGACCCTAATTGTGGGAGCAAGCATTGCGATCTTCAATGTACTCCTCCCAAGTATGATCCAGGCAAATCAGCCTCAAAAGATTAGTTTCCTAACAACTCTCTATGTCACTGCCATGGGAATTTCGACAGCCATCGCTTCTTATCTTTCGGTCCCTATCACCCAAGCTAGTTCTTGGAAGGGCCTCATCCTCGTTCTCAGCTTTCTCTGTCTAGTCACTCTGCTAGTCTGGTTGCCAAATCATCGCCACAACCACCACCTAGAAAGCCAGAAAGAAAAGCAAGTCAAAGAGAATATTCTAAAAAGTAAAGATGTCTGGGCTATCATTGTCTTTGGTGGTCTTCAGTCCTTGCTCTTTTATACAAGTATGACCTGGTTGCCAACTATGGCTATTAGTGCTGGTCTTTCTAATAGTGATGCGGCTCTCCTCGCTTCTATTTTCTCACTGATCAGCATTCCTTTTTCAATGACTGTTCCAAGTCTAACGACTCGTCTATCAGATGGTCACCGTCGAATCATGCTGGCAATTATCTCTATCGCTGGGATGACAGGAATTGCCATGCTCTTGTATCCAAGCAACAACTTCCTCTACTGGCTAGTCGCTCACCTCTTGATTGGGACTGCCTGTAGCGCTCTTTTTCCTTATCTCATGGTTTGCTTTTCTCTTAAAACCAGTTCTCCTGAAAAGACGGCCCAGCTATCAGGACTTGCGCAAACAGGGGGCTACATCTTGGCGGCCTTTGGTCCTACCTTGTTTGGTTACAGTTTTGATCTTTTCCAATCTTGGGTTCCAGCGGTTCTTGCCCTACTAGCTGTTGATATCATCATGACCGTCTCACTCTTTATGGTGGATCGGGCTGATAAGATTCTTTAATTTTTCTAAAATACTTCTCAGATATAAACAATGCAAAGCCAGACACTGTCTGGCTTTTTTGGTGCTTATACCAACAAGAAGCACCATCCATCTGTTAGCAGAAAGATGGCATTTTTGATATAATAAGATGTATAGAAACTAATTGTCATAGGAAAAATACATTAGTTCATAAGATAGCTACTATTTTAAATGAGGTGTACAGAATGAATGAACAGAAATACAATTTGGAAGAGAGTTTAGCAGAGTTAAATAAGCTCCTTAACTTATCAGCCAAGGCGACAGATAAGGCTAGCCGTGAAGCTCTAGCAGAAAAGGCAAGAACAATTTATGAACAATACCCTGAATCAGAAGACATTGCGTTGCGGTATGCTATGACTTTGTTTTATTTATCAACCAAGCAAACTGAATTAAAAGAGCTAGAGACTACTGCTGAGAAATTAAAAGTCGTGCAACAACAATTCTACGATGCACATGATATTGCTTTGCTATATGCCATGATTTTGGTTAATTTATCAAACAAGCAGACTGAATTGAAAGAACGAGAGGCTACTGTTGAGAAATTAAAAGTCGTGCAACAACAATTCCATGATTCACATGATATAGCTTTATCGTATGCTAGAATTTTGTTCAATTTATCAAGCAAGCAGACTGAATTGAAAGAACGAGAGGCTACTGTTGAGAAATTAAAAGTCGTGCAGCAATGCTTTCCAGACTCACCTGATATGGCAGAAGCATTGGCTAAAATTTTGTTCAACTTATCAACCGAGCAGACTGAATTGAAAGAACGAGAGGCTACTGTTGAGAAATTACAGAAATTGCAACAACAATTCCATGATTCACATGATATTGCTTTACCGTATACTAGGACTTTGGTTAATCTATCAAGCAAGCAGACTGAATTGGAAGAATTGGAGACTACTGCTAAGAAATTACAAGTCGTGCAGCAATACTTTCCAGACTCACCTGATATGGCAGAAGCATTGGCTAAGATTTTGTTCAACTTATCAACCGAGCAGACTGAATTGAAAGAGCTGGAAACTACTGCTGAGAAATTGCAAGTCGTACAGCAACAATTCCCTGAATCGCCTGATATAGCTTTACCGTATGCTATGATTTTGTTTTCTTTATCAAGCAAGCAGACTGAATTGA
>NZ_AJRG02000029.1:0-8417 GCF_000298715.2 Streptococcus sp. GMD5S | reverse complement strand
AAAGCGGTGCTCCGGCAGTAGCGAGTGTTCCAGCCTATGCAGAAAGCGGTGCTCCGGCAGTAGCGAATGTCCCAGTTTATGGAGAAAGTGGTGCTCCGGCAGTGGCTACTATTCCAGCCTATGCTGAAAAGATTGAACCTGCAGTAAATGAAGTTCCAGAATACACTGGTAGTGTAGATCCTTTGGCTACAAACCCTACTCTTGGAACAGAACAAGATCGTACCTACAAAGCGCCTGCAGCAACAGATGAGCAACTCCTTCCAAATACAGGAAGCCAAGACACCTCAGCAGTCCCATCGCTAGGATTTATTGGTCTCCTTCTTGGTTTGCTACCATTTGCAAAGAGAAAATTTAATAAATAAATCGCATGAAATCAATAAAAGAAAAGGATTTGAATAGTCCTTTTCTTTTTTATGGTGAAATAGGGATAAGTCCAAGTTTTTCAGCTCTTTCCGATGGTATTTTTCCTTGCTTTCCTTTATAATGGGTGTATGGACAAGAAAAAATTATTATTAATTGATGGATCTTCAGTTGCTTTTCGAGCTTTTTTTGCGCTTTATCAGCAGTTGGATCGGTTTAAAAATGCTAATGGCCTTCATACCAATGCAATCTATGGCTTTCAACTCATGTTGAATCATGTCTTAGAGCGGGTTGAGCCCAGTCATGTTTTGGTAGCCTTTGATGCAGGTAAGACGACTTTCCGAACAGAGATGTATGCAGACTACAAGGGTGGCCGTGCTAAAACTCCAGATGAGTTTCGTGAGCAATTTCCCTTCATTCGTGAGTTGTTAGACCATCTTGGGATTCGCCATTATGAGTTGGCCCAGTATGAAGCGGATGATATCATCGGGACTCTGGGCCGTTTGGCTGAGAAGGATTCCTTCGATGTGACTATCGTTAGCGGAGATAAGGATTTGATCCAGTTGACGGATGAGCATACGGTAGTCGAGATTTCTAAGAAAGGTGTGGCTGAGTTTGAGGCCTTTACGCCAGGCTATCTTATGGAAAAAATGGGCCTCACACCAGCTCAGTTTATAGACCTCAAGGCCCTGATGGGGGATAAGTCTGATAATATCCCTGGTGTTACTAAGATTGGTGAAAAGACGGGCATCAAGCTCTTGCTAGAACACGGATCGCTAGAGGGTATTTATGAACATATCGATGGGATGAAGGCTTCTAAGATGAAGGAAAATCTCATCAATGATAAGGAACAAGCCTTTTTATCTAAAACACTAGCGACCATTGAAACTCAGGCACCAATTGAGATTGGACTAGATGATTTGGTCTATAATGGCCCAGATGTGGAAAATCTCGGGAAATTCTACGATGAGATGGGTTTCAAACAGCTCAAACAAGCTCTAAATGTGTCATCAACGGATGCGCCTGAAAGCTTGGATTTCGCCATCGTTGACCAAGTCAGTCAAGACATGCTGAGCGCAGACTCTATCTTCCACTTTGAACTCTTTGGTGAGAACTACCATACAGATGACTTGGTTGGTTTTGCTTGGTCTTGTGGGGATAAACTTTACGCTACAGATAAACTTGAGCTTTTACAGGAGCCTATTCTCAAGAATTTTCTAGAAAAAACACCTCTGAAAGTGTATGACTTTAAGAAAGCGAAGGTTCTTTTAAATCGCTTGGGCTTGAACTTGCAGGCCCCTGCTTTTGACAGTCGCTTGGCCAAATACCTTCTCTCTACTGTCGAGAATAATGAAATTTCAACCATTGCGAATCTCTACGGTCAAACATACTTGGTCGATGATGAGACTTTCTACGGTAAGGGTGTCAAGAAAGCTATCCCTGAGAGAGAGAAATTCTTGGAGCATTTGGCTCGCAAGGTTGCAGTATTGGTTGAAACAGAGCCGGTTTTACTCGAAAAACTCAGTGAACATGGACAGTTAGATCTCCTCTATGATATGGAGCAACCTCTGGCTTTTGTCCTTGCTAAGATGGAAATTGCTGGTATCAAGGTCAAAAAAGAAACCCTACTTGAGATGCAGGCTGAAAATGAGGTCGTCATTGAGCAACTTACCCAAGAGATTTATGAGCTAGCTGGTGAAGAGTTTAATATCAATTCTCCTAAGCAGTTGGGTGTGCTTCTCTTTGAAAAACTCGGTCTTCCTCTAGAGTACACTAAGAAAACCAAGACAGGTTACTCGACGGCCGTGGATGTGCTAGAGCGTCTAGCTCCTATTGCTCCGATTGTTAAAAAAATCCTCGACTACCGTCAGATTGCTAAGATTCAATCCACTTATGTGATTGGTTTGCAAGACTGGATTTTGGATGATGGCAAGATCCACACGCGCTATGTGCAGGATTTGACTCAGACTGGGCGTCTGTCTAGTGTGGATCCAAACTTGCAAAATATTCCTGTGCGTTTGGAACAAGGCCGTCTCATTCGTAAAGCTTTTGTCCCTGAGTGGGAGGATAGTGTGTTGCTCAGCTCGGACTATTCACAGATTGAATTGCGCGTTTTGGCTCATATTTCTAAAGATGAGCACTTAATTAAGGCTTTCCAAGAAGGAGCTGACATCCATACTTCAACGGCCATGCGGGTCTTTGGCATTGAACGTCCTGAAGATGTGACTCCAAACGACCGTCGTAATGCCAAGGCGGTAAACTTTGGAGTGGTTTACGGGATTTCAGATTTTGGTTTGGCAAACAATCTTGGTATTAGTCGTAAGAAGGCCAAAGCCTACATTGACACTTACTTTGAACGTTTTCCTGGAATCAAAAACTATATGGAAGAAGTGGTACGTGAAGCGCGTGATAAGGGCTATGTAGAGACCCTCTTCAAGCGTCGTCGTGAGTTACCAGATATCAATTCGCGCAACTTTAACATTCGTGGTTTTGCAGAGCGAACTGCTATTAACTCTCCTATCCAGGGTTCGGCGGCGGATATTCTCAAGATTGCTATGATTCAGCTAGACAAAGCTCTAGTTGAGGGTGGTTATCAGACCAAGATGCTCTTGCAAGTGCATGATGAAATCGTCCTTGAGGTTCCAAAATCAGAACTAGCAGCCGTTAAAACTCTAGTGAAACAAACCATGGAAGAAGCCATCCAGCTTAGTGTCCCACTCATTGCTGATGAGAATGAAGGAGCAACTTGGTACGAAGCTAAATAAGAAAGTTATGAAAGAGTTTGAAGCATTTGTCTTCAAACTCTTTTTCATAGTTTTCTGTAAGCAGTTTCCTTGACTTTTCCTTGTATTTGCGTTACTATATTTCCATATAAGATATGGGAGTCTGTGTACAGTCTGAGAGGAAGTGTTAAACTTCGACCGCACCTGATCTGGGTAATGCCAGCGTAGGGAACGATACTTAGCCGAATTCTGCACCTTTTCCATATATGGCAAAGGTTTTTCTTTTTGTTCAAAAGGAAAGCCGAGAAGAGGAGGATTTTATGAAAGCAAGCATTGCCTTGCAAGTCTTTCCCCTATCACAGGGGATTGATCGAATTGCTATTATCGATCAGGTTATTGCTTATCTGCAAGCTCAGTCCGTGACCATGGTGGTGACACCCTTTGAAACGGTTTTGGAAGGAGAGTTTGATGAGCTCATGCGTATTCTCAAAGAAGCGCTTGAAGTGGCTGGGCAAGAGGCAGATAATGTCTTTGCCAATGTCAAAATAAATGTAGGAGAGATTTTAAGTATTGATGAGAAACTTGAAAAGTATACTGAGACGTCACATTAGTCTATTTGGTTTTCTAGGAGTCTTGTCAATCTGGCAGTTAGCGGGAATATTCAAACTTTTACCCAAGTTTATCCTGCCAACTCCTCTTGAAATTCTCCAGTCCTTTGTTCGTGACAGAGAATTTCTCTGGCACCATAGTTGGGCGACTTTGAGAGTGGCTTTGCTAGGTCTAGTCTTGGGAGTCTTGATTGCCTGTATCATGGCGGTGCTTATGGACAGTCTGACTTGGCTCAATGATCTTATCTACCCTATGATGGTGGTTGTCCAGACCATTCCGACCATTGCTATAGCTCCTATCCTGGTCTTGTGGCTAGGCTATGGAATTTTGCCTAAGATTGTCTTGATAATCCTGACGACAACCTTCCCTATCATCGTCAGTATTTTGGATGGATTTAGGCACTGTGACAAGGATATGCTGACCTTGTTTAGTCTGATGCGAGCAAATCCTTGGCAAATCCTGTGGCATTTTAAAATCCCGGTTAGTCTGCCTTACTTTTATGCAGGCTTGAGGGTCAGTGTCTCCTACGCCTTTATCACGACAGTGGTATCTGAGTGGTTGGGAGGCTTTGAAGGACTTGGTGTTTATATGATTCAGTCCAAGAAACTGTTTCAGTATGATACCATGTTTGCGATTATTATTTTGGTGTCGATTATCAGTCTTCTAGGTATGAAGCTGGTCGATATCAGTGAAAAATATGTGATTAAATGGAAACGTCCTTAAAATAGAGCGTTTTTGAAAAAGAAAAGAGGAAATAACATGAAAAAGACATGGAAAGTGTTTTTAACGATTGTAACAGCTCTTGTAGCTGTCGTGCTTGTGGCTTGTGGCCAAGGAACTGCTTCTAAGGACAACAAAGAAGCAGAAGTCAAGAAGATTGACTTTATCCTAGACTGGACACCAAACACTAACCACACTGGACTTTATGTAGCCAAGGAGAAAGGCTATTTCGAAGAAGCTGGAGTAGATGTTGACTTGAAATTGCCGCCAGAAGAAAGCTCATCTGACTTGGTGATCAATGGCAAGGCACCATTTGCTATCTATTTCCAAGACTACATGGCTAAGAAATTAGAAAAAGGAGCAGGGATTACTGCCGTTGCCGCTATCGTAGAACACAATACATCAGGAATCATCTCACGTAAATCGGACAATGTCAGCAGTCCAAAGGACTTGGTTGGTAAGAAATACGGAACTTGGAATGACCCAACGGAACTAGCTATGTTGAAAACCTTGGTAGAATCTCAAGGTGGAGACTTTGAGAAGGTCGAAAAAGTACCAAACAACGACTCAAACTCGATTACACCAATTGCCAATGGTGTCTTTGATACTGCTTGGATCTACTACGGTTGGGACGGTATCCTTGCCAAATCTCAAGGTGTAGACGCCAACTTCATGTACTTGAAAGACTATGTGAAAGAGTTTGACTACTACTCACCAGTTATCATCGCAAACAACGACTATCTCAAAGACAATAAAGAAGAAGCTCGTAAAGTTATCCAAGCTATCAAAAAAGGCTACCAATACGCTATGGAACACCCAGAAGAAGCTGCAGATATCCTCATCAAGAATGCACCTGAACTCAAAGAAAAACGTGACTTTGTCATCGAATCTCAAAAATACTTGTCAAAAGAATACGCAAGCGAAAAGGGAAAATGGGGACAATTTGACGCAGAACGCTGGAATGCCTTCTACAAATGGGATAAAGAAAATGGTATCCTAAAAGAAGACTTGACAGACAAAGGCTTCACCAACGAATTTGTAAAATAATGACAGAAATTAGACTAGAACACGTAAGCTATGCCTATGGCGAGGAGAAGATTTTAGAGGATATCAACCTGCAGGTGACTTCGGGTGAAGTAGTCTCTATCCTAGGTCCCAGTGGTGTAGGCAAGACTACCCTCTTTAACCTGATTGCAGGAATTTTAGAAGTCCAGTCAGGTAGAATTGTCCTTGATGGGGAGGAGAATCCCAAGGGGCGCGTGAGTTATATGTTGCAAAAGGATCTCCTCTTGGAGCACAAAACGGTGCTTGGCAATATCATCCTGCCCCTCTTGATTCAAAAGGTTGATAAGACGGAAGCCATTGCCCGAGCGGATGACATCCTTGCGACCTTCCAGCTGACAAACGTACGGGATAAGTATCCTCACGAACTCAGCGGAGGGATGCGCCAGCGTGTAGCCTTGCTTCGGACCTATCTTTTTGGACACAAGCTCTTTCTTTTAGATGAGGCTTTTAGCGCCTTGGACGAGATGACCAAGATGGAACTCCACGCTTGGTATCTGGAGATTCATAAGCAGTTGCAGCTGACGACCCTCATCATCACGCATAGTATTGAAGAGGCCCTCAATCTCAGCGACCGTATCTACATTCTAAAAAATCGGCCGGGACAGATTGTTTCTGAAGTCAAACTAGATTGGTTCCAGAGCGAAGACAAGGAAGTCCAAAAAATTGCCTATAAACGTCAAATCTTAGCGGAATTGGGATTAAATACTTAGATTCTTAGAACAATATTATATATTAAGTCCAAGCAAGAACCCTGCTTGGATTTAATTGTTTCAAAGCTTATGCGGACGTGGGATTGGCTGACTTATCCATCTATCTGATAAGTTAATATAAAAATTAGCACATTATAGTTGACATACTGTTATAGACCTGTATAATATAATTGAACCATTATAGACAATAAGGAGGATAATGTGGTGAAAAAGAGAACTAGTAAACTCTTTCGTTGCTTGATGGCCTTGCTACTGGTTGTGTCGGTCTTTTTGCCTGCACTAAGACTTAATGGAGTAGTTAGTGCTGCCGAAAAAACTGAATCAGAGTACACTTTGACTACAGAGCCGACGATTAATACGAACCGATTAGTCGATCATGCCAAATATGGAGAAGGTAAGTTCTATCTTAAAACAACTTACGCATTCCCAGACAATGTAACTCTGAATAACGGTGATTTCATGGTTTATCACGTTCCAAATGAGTTCAAAATCGAAGTAGATTCTAGTACAGATTTGAAAGCTCCGAACGGTGAAACGATTGCAAAACTGACAACAGAGAAGGCAACGAATACTGCTAAGATTACAGTAACAAACGAAGAGTACTTTAAGAAGTTTAATGAGAACAAACAAATTGTTGCATCATTTACTGTGGTATGGGCAGACCATGTTGAAAAGAACAAGGAATATGAAATCAACATTCCTGGTGCAGGAGTTTACCATTTGACTCGTATCGTTCCAGACGTTGACCCAACTGGATTTACTAAATGGGGAGTTCAAGACTCAGACGATCCTAACTATGTAAACTGGCGTATCCGTGTTAACCGCTATGCAAAATCTTACACTGGTGTTAATATCCAAGATACTATTCCAGATGGGCAAGTTCTTGCAAGTGAAATCACTGGTTACTACTTCCCAGACTGGGAAAATGGTTACGGAAGAACAAAATTGGATAGTGCTCATGTCCAAGTAACAGATAAGAACCATTTCTCAATTACACCTAACGGTGATGGAACTCTTGATCATAAAGGTTTGTTCATCCTATACCGTACTCGTTTGACTAAACCAGTTGACCAAGTTACTAAACGTGTACTAAATAACGTGTCGGTAACTACAAACGAGGAAGCTCAACCGATTGATTTTGAAGGTTTTGCACCAATTACCACAACAGATGGTATTGGTGGAGGCGCCAAATCGGATGAGGTAGCTTTAGAAGTAACTAAGAAACTTGAAGGTAAAACTCTTGAAAAAGATGCATTTAGTTTCCAACTTCTAGATGACAAAGGTAGTGTTTTACAAACTGTCAAAAATGATGAGAATGGTAAAGTGAAGTTCGAGGCAATCAAATACAAAGAAGCAGGAACTTTTAACTATACCATTAAAGAAGTTAATGATAACAAACCTGGATACACTTATGATGCGAATGTCCTTAAAGCGACTGTAACAGTAGAAGATGTTTTGGGTGAAAAATTAGCGAGCGTCAAATTTGAAGATTCTAAGAAAGAATTTACAAACTCATACGCGGCTAAAGAAGCAAAACTTCAACTTGAAGCTAAGAAAGTGTTGAAGGGTAAAGCTATTGAGGCTGACCAATTTGAATTTGAGTTGAAAGAAAAAGAAAGTGACAAGGTCGTTGCGACAGCTAAAAACGATGCAAACGGTAAGATTCAATTCCCAAAACTTACGCTCACAGAAGAAAAAACTTATACATACACTATCTCTGAAAAAGCAGGTGATGTAGCCGGAGTTGAATACGATCCAAATGCTTATGAAGTAACAGTAGTCGTTAAAGATAACGGCCAAGGTCAACTTGTTGCAACTCCAACAGGTGCTGAAAACCTTACTTTCACTAACACTTATAAAGCAGCTCCAACAAATGCGACAATCAAAGCAACTAAGAAGATTGCAGGTAATAAAGAGCTTGTAGCTGATGCTTATACTTTCGAATTGAAAGAAAAAGATACAGATAAAGTTATAGCTACTGCTAAGAACGCTGCTTCAGGCGAAGTTGTCTTCAACGTCAACTACACAGAAGCGGGCGAGCACACTTACACTATCACTGAAAAAGCAGGAACAGAGTCAGGTGTGACTTACTCAACTGAATCTTACACAGTTAAAGTGAATGTAGTAGATAACGGTCAAGGTCAATTGGTTGCGACTGTAGAAAATGCGAATGCAGAACGTGTCTTCACTAACACTTATAAAGCCGCTTCAACAGATGCGACAATCAAAG
>NZ_AJRG02000030.1:0-5805 GCF_000298715.2 Streptococcus sp. GMD5S | reverse complement strand
GTTATACTAGTAGAGTATATTTATGGACCTTTTCTTTTATTTTTAGAGAAATGTAAGTGATTTCTTTAAGGATAAAGGAAGTAGGCCAGAAAAAGAAAGGAACTATCATGTCAGTATTAGAGATCAAAGATCTTCACGTTGAGATTGAAGGAAAAGAAATTTTGAAAGGGGTCAATCTGACTCTGAAAACAGGAGAAATCGCAGCTATCATGGGACCAAATGGTACTGGTAAATCGACTCTTTCTGCAGCTATCATGGGAAACCCTAACTATGAGGTTACTAAAGGGGAGGTCTTGTTTGATGGTGTAAATATCCTTGAGTTGGAAGTAGACGAGCGTGCGCGTATGGGACTTTTCCTGGCTATGCAATACCCATCTGAAATCCCTGGAATTACCAACGCAGAGTTTCTTCGTGCAGCCATGAATGCTGGTAAAGAAGATGATGAAAAGATTTCAGTTCGTGAGTTCATCACTAAACTAGACGAGAAAATGGAATTGCTCAACATGAAAGAAGAAATGGCAGAGCGTTACCTCAACGAAGGTTTCTCAGGTGGTGAGAAAAAACGTAATGAAATTCTTCAACTCTTGATGTTGGAACCAACTTTTGCTCTCTTGGATGAGATTGACTCAGGTCTTGATATTGACGCCCTTAAAGTTGTGTCTAAAGGTGTCAATGCAATGCGTGGTGAAGGCTTTGGTGCTATGATTATCACTCACTACCAACGTCTCTTGAACTACATCACACCAGACGTGGTCCACGTGATGATGGAAGGTCGTGTTGTCCTTTCTGGTGGTCCAGAATTGGCTGCACGCTTGGAACGTGAAGGATACGCGAAACTAGCTGAAGAACTTGGCTATGACTACAAGGAAGAATTGTAATTCCCTCGTATCTTTTAGGAGAAGTAAATGACTAAAGAGAATATTAAACTTTTTTCAGAAATGCACGCTGAACCAAGCTGGTTGGCTGACCTCCGTCAAAAAGCTTTTGATAAGATTGAGAGTTTAGAATTACCAGTTATTGAGCGTGTCAAATTTCACCGTTGGAATCTGGGAGATGGAACCATCAAAGAAAGTGAACCTTCAGCAAATGTTCCTGACTTCACGGCTCTAGATAATCACTTGAAGTTGGTGCAAGTAGGAACGCAGACTGTTTTTGAACAAACTCCAGTTGAATTGGCTGAACAAGGAGTAATCTTTACAGACTTCCACTCAGCTTTAGAAGAAATTCCCGAACTTATCGAGGAATTCTTCATGTCATCTGTTAAGTATGACGATGACAAGTTGGCAGCCTACCATACAGCTTACTTTAACAGTGGTGCTGTTCTCTACATTCCTGATAATGTTGAGATTACAGAGCCAATCGAAGGAATTTTCTACCAAGACAGCGATAGCGATGTGCCATTTAACAAGCATATTATGATTATCGCTGGTAAAAATTCTAAGATTAGTTATCTGGAGCGTTTAGAGTCACGTGGCGAAGGTAGTGCGAAAGCAACTGCCAATATCACAGTTGAAGTGATTGCTCGTTCTGGTGCGCAAGTGAAATTTGCGGCCATTGACCGTTTAGGTGAAAATGTCACGGCCTACATTAGCCGTCGTGGTAAACTAGGCAACGATGCAAGCATTGACTGGGCAATCGGTGTCATGAACGAAGGAAATGTTGTTGCTGATTTTGATAGCGATTTGATTGGAAATGGTAGCCATGCTGACCTTAAAGTCGTAGCTCTTTCAAGTGGCCGTCAGGTTCAAGGGATTGATACTCGAGTGACTAACTATGGTTGCAACTCTATCGGAAATATCCTCCAACATGGGGTTATCCTTGAAAAAGCAACTTTGACCTTCAATGGTATTGGACACATTATCAAGGGTGCTAAGGGAGCTGATGCGCAGCAAGAAAGTCGTGTTCTCATGCTTTCAGATCAGGCGCGTTCAGATGCCAACCCCATTCTTTTGATTGATGAAAATGACGTAACTGCAGGTCACGCGGCTTCTATCGGTCAGGTGGATCCAGAAGATATGTACTACCTCATGAGCCGTGGCTTGGACAAGGCGACTGCTGAGCGTTTGGTTGTTCGTGGTTTCCTTGGCTCCGTAATTGTTGAGATTCCAGTCAAAGAAGTTCGTGACGAAATGATTGCAACTATCGAAGAAAAATTGTCAAAACGCTAAGGGGAAGCCTATGTTAGATGTAGAAGCGATTCGCAAGGATTTTCCAATTTTGGACCAGATTGTCAACGATGAACCTCTGGTCTATCTGGACAATGCTGCGACGACACAAAAACCACTAGCAGTTCTTGAAACGATTAACCGCTACTATGAGCAGGACAATGCCAATGTTCACCGTGGTGTTCATACCTTGGCGGAGCGAGCAACAGCTTCTTATGAAGCTGCTCGTGAAACCATTCGTAAGTTTATCAATGCAGGCTCTACAAAGGAAGTTCTCTTTACCAGAGGAACGACAACCAGCCTTAACTGGGTGGCACGCTTCGCTGAGGAAATTCTGACTGAGGGAGACCAAGTCTTGATTTCAGTAATGGAACACCATTCTAATATCATTCCATGGCAGGAAGCTTGTCGCAAGACTGGGGCAGAGCTTGTCTATGTTTATCTCAAGGACGGGGCTCTGGATATGGAGGATTTGCGCGCTAAATTGACTGATAAAGTCAAGTTTGTCTCTCTAGCTCAAGCCTCAAATGTTCTTGGTGTGGTCAATCCTATCAAGGAAATCACGAAATTGGCCCACCAAGTTGGAGCTATCATGGTAGTGGATGGTGCTCAATCTACGCCTCATATGAAGATTGATGTCCAGGACTTGGATGTGGACTTCTTCGCCTTTTCAGGTCACAAGATGGCTGGTCCGACTGGCATCGGTGTGCTTTACGGTAAAGAAAAGTATCTGGAACAAATGTCTCCAGTTGAATTTGGTGGCGAGATGATTGATTTCGTCTATGAGCAATCTGCTAGTTGGAAGGAATTGCCTTGGAAATTTGAGGCTGGAACGCCAAATATGGCAGGTGCTATCGGACTTGCTGCAGCAGTGGATTATCTGGAAAAGATTGGCATGGATGCCATTGAAGCGCATGAACAAGAATTGATTGCATACGTCTATCCAAAATTGCAGGCCATTGAAGGCTTGACCATTTATGGTTCGCAGGACCTGGCTCAACGTTCAGGTGTCATTGCCTTTAACCTAAGTGATCTTCATCCCCATGACCTAGCTACAGCACTTGATTATGAAGGAGTGGCTGTTCGTGCTGGTCACCATTGCGCCCAACCTTTGCTTCAGTATTTGGAAGTCCCAGCAACAGCTCGTGCAAGTTTTTATATCTACAATACCAAGGCAGATTGTGACAAGCTAGTCGATGCCCTACAAAAGACAAAGGAGTTTTTCAATGGCACTTTCTAAACTAGATAGCCTTTATATGGCAGTGGTGGCAGACCATTCGAAAAATCCACATCACCAAGGGAAGTTAGAAGACGCTGAGCAAATCAGTCTCAATAATCCAACCTGTGGGGATGTTATCAACCTCTCTGTCAAGTTTGACGCAGAGGACCGTTTGGAAGATATTGCTTTTCTAAATTCAGGATGCACGATTTCAACTGCCTCTGCTAGTATGATGACAGATGCAGTTTTAGGCAAGACCAAACAAGAAATTTTAGAACTTGCGACCATTTTTTCTGAAATGGTTCAAGGGCAAAAGGATGACCGCCAAGACCAACTTGGAGATGCAGCTTTCTTATCAGGTGTTGCCAAATTCCCACAACGGATTAAGTGTGCAACTCTAGCTTGGAATGCCCTTAAGAAGACAATTGAAAATCAAGAAGATAAATAAGAAACATAGAAATATATAATGAAAGAAAGGATATTATGGCTGAAGAAAGAGTAGAACCAAAACCAATTGACCTTGGTGAATATAAATTTGGTTTCCATGACGATGTAGAGCCTGTCCTATCGACAGGAAAAGGACTCAACGAAGGTGTTATTCGTGAATTATCTGCTGCTAAGGGTGAACCTGAGTGGATGTTAGAATTCCGTTTGAAGTCTTATGAAACCTTCAAAAAAATGCCTATGCAAACCTGGGGAGCAGACTTGTCAGAGATTGACTTTGATGACTTGATCTACTACCAAAAACCTTCTGATAAACCTGCCCGTTCTTGGGATGAAGTTCCTGAGAAAATCAAAGAAACCTTTGAACGTATTGGGATTCCAGAAGCTGAGCGTGCTTATCTAGCAGGAGCTTCTGCCCAGTATGAGTCAGAAGTGGTTTACCATAACATGAAGGAAGAGTTCCAGAAATTGGGTATTATCTTTACAGATACGGATTCTGCCCTCAAGGAATACCCAGACTTGTTTAAACAATACTTTGCGAAGTTGGTACCACCGACTGATAACAAGTTGGCAGCCCTCAACTCTGCAGTATGGTCGGGTGGAACCTTTATCTACGTGCCAAAAGGTGTCAAGGTAGATATTCCACTTCAAACCTACTTCCGTATCAACAACGAAAATACAGGTCAGTTCGAACGTACCTTGATTATTGTTGATGAAGGAGCAAGCGTCCACTACGTAGAAGGCTGTACAGCGCCAACTTATTCAAGTAACAGCTTGCACGCTGCCATTGTAGAAATTTTCGCTTTGGACGGAGCTTATATGCGTTATACAACCATCCAAAACTGGTCTGATAATGTCTATAACTTGGTAACAAAACGTGCCAAAGCTTTGAAAGATGCGACTGTTGAGTGGATTGATGGTAACTTGGGTGCTAAAACAACCATGAAATACCCGTCTGTTTACCTTGATGGAGAAGGAGCGCGTGGAACCATGCTCTCTATCGCCTTTGCCAATGCAGGGCAACACCAAGATACGGGTGCCAAGATGATCCACAACGCTCCACATACAAGCTCGTCTATCGTGTCTAAATCCATTGCTAAAGGCGGAGGAAAGGTGGACTATCGTGGACAAGTAACCTTTAACAAGAACTCTAAGAAATCTGTTTCTCACATCGAGTGTGATACCATTATCATGGATGACTTATCAGCGTCAGATACCATTCCGTTTAATGAAATTCACAACTCGCAAGTTGCTTTGGAACACGAGGCCAAGGTATCTAAGATTTCAGAGGAACAACTCTACTACCTCATGAGTCGTGGTTTGTCAGAATCTGAAGCTACTGAGATGATCGTTATGGGATTTGTAGAGCCCTTCACTAAAGAACTTCCAATGGAATACGCAGTTGAGCTGAACCGCTTGATTAGCTATGAAATGGAAGGTTCAGTCGGATAAATCCAAAAAGGAGAAGCAAATGGGATTTTTAAAAAAATTATTCGGTAATGTTGAAAAAGCGAATAAAGGTGAAATTCCTGTCGAGGAAATTGTTCCACCTTTTACAATTGATTTAGCAGAAGAAGCAGATGATTATTGGCGACAAATGGAACAAAACCTCTTGATAAACGCTGTAAAAGCTGCTGGTGGTCCTGAGGCCGTGGAACGTGCTTTTGTTCTTACTAATTTCAAGGAAAATCAAGAAACCTTTGAGCTCTTTTATCAGGTAAATGGTCAACTTCTTTCATGGAGAGAGATGGATGCGACAGTTGTTGATAAAATCAGCAATCAACTCCTTCCGCAAGCGGCAGAAGTAGCGCGTGCAGTAAATGAAAATTATGAAGAGGCAAATGTACCAGTAATCCAGTACGCTATGCTTCAGTTTGAAACTGCAACCATGGCTTGGTTTGGGCGAAAGCTTACAACAGCTTCTCCAGAAGCACAACTGACTTTTGAAGAATTGGTATCTGGTTGGCGCGCTATTTT
>NZ_AJRG02000031.1:0-4688 GCF_000298715.2 Streptococcus sp. GMD5S | reverse complement strand
CATCTCATTCTAACACAAAGAAAGGGAAATTGAAAGCAGATATAAAAAAATATTTACTTTTTTGTATTTCCAGATTGTCAATTTTCGGTGAGAATAATTAAAATATCAAAATTTCAGAACAGGCGTTTACACTATGTAAATAGCTGTTTTATTGTTGAACCTATTATCACTCCATGAGTTTCATAACGTACTCAAGCTACACATAAACATTAATATATTTAATTTTTTATAAAAAAGAACCCAAGAATAAATTCTGGGTTCTTTTTAGTATTTCTCGTACAAAAGATGCTTTTGTACAATTAGAGAGCCTTAGTCTTTCTTACGAACGACAAAGCCTACTAGACCAGCGATAAATAAACCAATCATTGAAAGAAGACTGGTAGAAGCTGTACCTGTGCTTGGTAGAACTTTCTGTTCTTGGCTTGCAGTTTCTTCTTTCTTAGTGCTTTCAGCCTGGTTCCCTGTTGTTGCAGTATCATTCTTATCACCGTTGGTTGTTGTAGGAGTTACTTTCTTAGTTCCAACTTCGACAATCTCATCTACTGCTGGAGTGGTGATTGTGCTTGATTTCTCAACACGACCTGTTTCAACGCCATCTGTGTAAGTCACTGTATAAACAATGGTGCGAACACCCTTCTTACCAGCTATCTTCACTTGACGACTGCCTTCTGGAAGGTCTGCGTTCTGCACTTCTTTGACTTGGAAAGCAACTTCTTCTGTCTTCGTTTCTTCCTTAGTCGTTACAACTGGGGCTACTACTTTCTTAGTTCCAACTTCGACAACTTCATCTACTGCTGGAGTGGTGATTGTGTTTGATTTCACCTCGCGACCTGTTTCAACGCCGTCTGTGTAAGTCACTGTATAAACAATGGTGCGAACACCCTTCTTACCAACAGCTTTCACTTGACGACTGCCTTCTGGAAGATTTGGATTTGTTACTTCCTTAGTTTGGAAAGCAACTTCTTCTGTCTTGGTCTCTTCCTTAGTCGTTACAACCGCTGCTTTCTTAGTTCCAATTTCGACAACTTCGTCTACTGCTGGAGTAGTGATTGTATTTGATTTCACCTCGCGGCCTGTTTCAACACCGTCTGTGTAAGTCACTGTTTCAACAATGGTACGAACACCTTTTTGCCCAGCTGTTTTCACTCGGCGAACACCTTCGGCTAAGAGTGCATTTTCAACCTCACGAGTCTGGAAGGCAACTTCTTCAGTTTTGGTTACTTCCTTAGTCGTTACAACAGTTTTTGAACCTGTATAAGTAATCTTGTTTTTTGCAACTTTCTTAGTCTTGCGTGAAACTTCTTTACGAGATTTTTCAACACCATCCACTTTTGTCACTTCATAAGTGACTTCATCGATACCTTCTTCACCTTCTTCAACACGCGTTTGACCTTTATCCAGTGCTGGATCTACTTTCGTTTCTTCTTTGAAAGCAACTTTTTCCTCCACAGTCACTGTTTCTTTGGTTTCAACACCTGTTTTCTTAGTTCCAACTTCGATGATTTCTTCTACTGGTTCTTTAATTACTGTTTGGTTCTTTCTATCACGTTTTTTCTCAACGCCATTTACCAAAGTAACATCCCAAACAACTTTCTTCTGACCTTTTTCTCCCGCTTGTTTTACCTTTCGAGTACCTTCAGCGAGGTCTGCATTGTTTTCTGTCCGAGATGGGTAAGGAATCTCCTCAGTAGTTGTGACTTCTTGATGTTCTTCTTTTAAATCTCCCCCAGTGAGAAGTGCCTCAGCCTTAGCTTTTAAAGAATTGTAGCGAGCTTCAAGCGCCGCAAAACTTTTTTGACCTTCTGGACTCTTCATTGCCTTCTTTGCAGTCTCAAAAAAATTCTTTGCTTCTTCTACATCACCCTCTAGGAGTTCTTTATTATCCTCATCTGGACTATTTGTAAAATCCTTAATTGAAGATTCTATACTATCAAGCATTCTTTTGAAAGTATTTGCAATACTTCGCTCTTGGCCATCTGGAATTTCTTCATCTTCCGCTGGTGTCTCTTCCGCATGCACTGTTGGAATTTGATACAAGTCGGGAGCTACATGATAAGTGGCTACTCCAAGTGCATTTAAAGCAAGTATAGAAATTCCTAACTTTAATAATTTTTTTCTACTCATTATTCTTTCCTTAACACTTTCAATATACAGTAAGGAGAAGAGTAAAATTTTCTACTCTCCTCTTACTATATGATACTAACGTTCAGCTTTACGCTTCCAAACTAGAAGTCCAGCAAGTCCTAGAGCTAGGGCTGCAAGTACTCCAAAGATTGAAGATCCTTCAGAACCTGTATTTGGCAATGTTTTCTTAGGTTCTGCTGGAGGAACGGTTCCACCTGGTGGCGGAGTTTGTGGTTTTTCTGGTGTTGGTGGTGTTGGTGGGAACACCACAACTTTGTTGGTAGTTTTTGGCTTTGGATTATGGTTAAAGCTTACTTCAGCTGTATTTGGTACACCACCAGTGAATTTTGTAAAATCTGTTCCTTCTTTGAAGTTAGTGTAAAGTACAAGACGTACGGTACTTCCCTTCAAGGCTTCAAGAACATCCTTATCGCTGATTTCAAAAGTCACAACATTGCTAGTTTCATCGTAAGTAACAGTAGCAATTGCTTCTAAATCTTTACCTACTAATTCACCGCGGTCATTTGAAACTTTAGACAATTTATCAATAGCTGCTTGAAGCTTGGTTTGAGCTTCTTTTAGTTTCTTGATTTCATTTTCAAGTTTCTCTTGTTGTTGTTTCTTATCAGCTGGTGCCAATTCTGATTCTTTCTCAGCTGGTGCTTGAAGTTTAGCCAAGTTTTCTTCAGCTGCTTTCAACTCTGCTTCCAAGCTTGCAAGATCTTGACTTGGCTCGCTAGTTGCAGGTTTCTTATCTTCTGATGCAGAAGAATCAGATGTAGCTGGAGTTGTTTCTTCAGCAGCTGTTGCTGGAGTAGCTGGTGTTGTAGTTTCAGCTGGTTTAGCTGGCTGCGCTGCCTTAGCTGCTTCCAACTTCGCTTTCAATTCAGCTACTTTAGCTTCCGCTGCCTTGAGTTCTTCCTTCTTACCAGTCTCTGTTGAAGTCTCTTCTGTTGACTTGCCTGTCAAAGCTTTGAGTTCTTTCTCAGACTGTTCAAGTTGAGCTTGAAGAGTTGCTTTGATCTTGTCAAACTGAGCATTTTCAACTTTAAGAGCGATACGGTCTTTGTTGACTTTCAAGACTGAATCGATTTTATCAGTGATCGTAAAGCTAGTCAAGTCTGTCTTGATAAGACGACCATATTGATCCTTCTTAGCATTTCCGTTTTCATCTACTGGATCTGTTGGAACCGGTGTAGTGATATCGAAGCGGAAGGTATCTAAAGCGTTTGGTAAGTGGTAGTCTTTATCAGGTTTAGATCCATCTTCTGGCCCAACTGTCTTAGCAGGTTCACCTGGTGTTGGATCTGTTGGTTTTTCTGGGTCACGCGGTTTCACCGTTACTGGTTTTGTTTCCTTGTTACCAGATTGACCATTCGCATCCTTGAAGTTGACAGTTGCTTTGTTTGGTACCAATTGGTCCTTATAAGCTTTCAAATCGCTATTCGCTTTGAGTTTAGCTGGAATATACAATTGGATTTCTTTGAAACCTTTCAATCGAGCGAAATCTTTCACTTTCACAGTGACTGTATTTCCCTTAACACTTGTTTCAAGGGCACCATTTGCATCACGACCATCCACATAGGCTACTGGCGTATCAGCGATTGCCAAGACCGGTTCGAGTGTATCTGTGACTGTGAACTCTTTGTACTTATCAATATCTTTTGGCAAAGTTGTATTGACATTATACATGTATGGTGCGTCGTATTCCACATCCAAGTGGTCCAAGGTACGATTAATCTTCTTAGAAATTTCTGGTTCTGGTTCTTTTGGAACGACTACCGGAACTTTATTCGAATCTTTGTGTAGCCCTGGTTTGTGTGGGAACTTCGCGTCATAAGAAGCTGTATTTGGAACAGTGAATCCACGATCTGTTAGATATGGAGTCAAATCAGCTCCCACTTTAATCTTCGCAGTGAAGCTCAATTCAACAGCTTGACCGCCATTGGCTTTCACTTGTTCCTTTGTAAGGGTCAAGGTAATGGTTTGACCCTCTACCTTGATTTGACTGGCATCAAGAGCTTGACCATTCAAGATTGCACTTGCTGAACCTGCATAATCAAGAACAGACTCAAGTGTATCACTTACGCTGAAGGCTGTCGCATCTGTTGGGACACTTGTTTTCACGTTGTATGTGAAAATTTGGTCACGATCAGCAAGCGTTTCCTCAGCCTTAGTATTGACATCTTTCTTGATCTCTGGTTCATCTGGTGTCGGTGGCGTTACTGGGACTTCATTGGAGTCTTTCGTAAAGCCTGGTTTATTTGGAAGATCTACCTTGTAAGTCGCCTTATTCGGAATCCGTATACGACCGTCTTCCTTCACATGTGCAGACAAGTTCGCACCAGCTTTGATCTTGGCGTCGAATGTTAATTCAACGACTTGACCGCCATTGGCTTTCACTTGGTCTTCTGTAAGCGTCAAGGTAATCGTTTGACCTTCTACCTTGATTTGGCTAGCATCAAGAGCTTGACCATTCAATTTAGCACTTGAAGTTCCTGCGAATTCAAGAACGTCCACTAGGGTATCTGTGACTGAGAAGGCTGTCGCATCTTGAGCTACAC
>NZ_AJRG02000032.1:0-4494 GCF_000298715.2 Streptococcus sp. GMD5S | reverse complement strand
AGACGGATTTCTACATCGTCAGCTTCCGCTTGTTGACGCGCTTGTGGTGTAGGGCGTACGTTGAAACCAACGATAAAGGCATTGGAAGCTTCCGCAAGAGTCACGTCAGATTCGTTGATAGCACCGACTGCCGAGTGAACAATAGTAACTTTCACACCTTCCACATCGATCTTTTGAAGTGAGGCAGAAAGGGCTTCAACAGAACCTTGTACGTCGGCCTTGATGATAACATTAACTGACTTAAGCTCACCAGCTTTAAGCGTATCAAAGAGGTTTTCAAGGCTGACACGTTGGGTAGCTTGGCGTTGTTTCATGAGGGCACGTTTTGCACGTTCTTCACCGGCCGCACGCGCAGATTTTTCATCTTCGTAAACGGCAAAGTGGTCACCCGCCATTGGCGCTTCGTTTAGACCTGTGATAGAAACCGGCGTTGATGGTCCAGCAACCTTGACACGACGACCAAGGTCATTTGTCATAGCACGGACACGACCGAAGGTATTTCCGACAACAATTGGGTCTTGGACATTCAAGGTACCTTGTTGGACAAGAAGGGTTGCGACCGCACCTTTTCCTTTATCCAAGCGCGCTTCGATAACCGTACCGATCGCACGAACTGTTGGGTCTGCCTTGAGTTCTTGGATTTCAGCCACAAGAAGGACTGTTTCCAAGAGTTCATCGATATTTTGGTTGAATTTGGCTGAGATTTCAACAAATTCAGAATCACCACCCCAAGCTGTTGACATAACCCCATGCTCAGCCAATTCACCGATAACGCGTTCTGGGTTGGCACCTGGTTTATCAATCTTGTTGATAGCCACGATAATTGGAACGTTTGCCGCTTTTGAGTGGTTGATGGCTTCGATAGTCTGAGGCATAACCCCGTCGTCGGCCGCTACAACCAAGATGGTAATATCTGTAACAGATGCACCACGCGCACGCATAGAGGTAAAGGCCGCGTGTCCTGGTGTATCAAGGAAGGTAATCTTCTTGCCATTTTCCACGATTTGGTAGGCACCGATATGCTGCGTGATACCACCTGCTTCACCTGTCGCAACACGAGAGTTACGAAGGGTATCCAAGAGGGTTGTTTTACCATGGTCAACGTGTCCCATGATGGTTACAACTGGTGGACGCTCAACCAATTCATCTTCATTGAGATAGCCATCTTCGACAAAGAAACGTTCGATGTCAGCATTATCCACTTCAACCTTTTGTTTGGCTTCGATACCATAATCCACCATGAGGAGTTCGATGGTTTCTCCATCCAAGGATTGGTTTTGTGTGGCCATCACACCCATCATAAAGAGTTTCTTAACGATTTCTGCTGGTTCACGTTTGATACGTTTTGCGATTTCCGCAACAGTCATACCATCTGTATACTCAAATTCTGTTGGCAATTCGTGGAACTTACGCTCTGTAACAGGTTTTGGAGTCTGGTTACGGTTGTTTTGCTTGTTCCCTTTTTTATTTTTCTTGTTGTTATTCCAGTTACTATTTCTTTGATTTCTCACTTGATTCTGACTACTTCGATTCTTTTGTTGTTTTCTAGGACCATCTTCTTCGTGATCATAATCATCACGTTCTTTGTCTGGTCGAGCTTGTTTTTTACGACGTGTATCCACTGGCGCTTCTTTCGCTACAGGAGCTACTGTTACTGCTGGCTGCGTTTGTTCAGCTAGCTTAGCAGCTTCTTCAAAGATTTCCTCTGGCTCCTTGCGTTTGTTAGCTTGAGCCAAGGCTTCTTTGGCAGCTTGCGATTGTTTGAAGCGCTCCTCGCTTGAGCGTGCGTACTCTGCATTTTGCTCTGCTTTTAGGGCTGCTGCACGGGCTTTAAAGTCAACACGTGGTCCAGCTTGTTTTGGCTGGAAGTCTTGTTGCTGACGGCGATCATTGCCACGATTCCCTTGACCTTGTGGTTTTTTCCCTTGGTCGTTGAATCGGCGATTGTCGCGGTTCCCTTGAGCAGGTTTACCACCATTACGGCCGTCATTTTTCTGACGGTTGCCGTTTTGTTGTTGGTCACGGTTGTTGCCCTTGTTTTGTTTGCGTCGCTCTGCCTGCTCTTTGGCACGCGCCTCACGCTCCGCCTTGAAGTTTCGACTCTGTGGTCTTGCGGCCACTACTTTTTCTTCCTTAGGAGCTGCAGGTGTAGCTGATTTGCTTTCTTCCTTTGCGGCAGCTGGTTTAGATGATGCAGGCTTTTCAGCTTTCTTTTCTACACTTGCTTTTGGTGCTGCAGGTTTTGCTTCTGCCTTAGGAGCAGGTGCAGGTTTAAAGCTAGCTGCGATTTGCTCAGCAGCAGCAGCTTCCACGCTCGATGAGTGGCTTTTCACATCCAAGCCCAACTCTTTTGCACGCGCTACAACTTCTTTACTTTCTTTTCCAAGTTCTTTTGCGATTTCGTACAATCTTTTCTTAGACAAATCATGTCCTCCTCTTCTATTCCATAAGAGACCTCATTTTCTTTGTAAATCCAGCATCTGTCACAGCCAAAACCTTTCGCGATTTTCCGACTGCTATGCTTAATTCCAGTGTTGAAAACACGGTTATAACTTCTACTTGATAATAGTCACTTTTATCTTGAATCTTCTTGGTCAGATTGGGACCAGCATCCTGTGCTAGAAAGACTAGCTTGGCTTTCTGATCTTGGATGGCCTTGACCACCAATTCCTCACCTGATATGATCCGGCCTGCTCGTTGAGCAAGTCCCAAGAGATTACTTATCTTTTGCTTATTCAAGTCCTAACTCTCTTCTTTTCACTTTGTGATCAACATAGGCGATCAACTCGTCATAAAAGCTTTCTTCCACTTCCATGTTAAAGCTGCGGTTAAAGACTTTCTTCTTTTTTGCCTCTAGGGCTTCTGCATTGTCTAGCTTGATATAAGCGCCACGGCCATTGGCCTTGCCTGTCGGATCGATAAAGACCTGTCCTTCTTTGTTCTTGACAATGCGGAGCAAATCACGCTTATCAATCACTTCATTGGATACAACAGACTTGCGCAAAGGGATTTTTCTTGTTTTCATCTTTCCCTCCTCTAGCAGCTTTTATTCTTCGATCAATTCATCCGCAGCTGCGTAATCAACTTGACCTGCTTCTTCCATAGCTTCAAATTCGCTGGCAGACTTGATATCGATACGGTAACCCGTCAAGTGAGCCGCCAAGCGAACGTTTTGTCCACGACGACCGATAGCAAGAGAAAGCTTGTTATCAGGTACAACGACCAAGGCACGTTTGCTGTCATTTTCATCAAAGATAACTTGGTCAACCTCTGCAGGTGCGATAGCATTGTAGATAAACTCAGCTGGATCTGCTACCCACTCGATAACGTCGATGTTTTCTTCGACAGGAATCATGCGGTCGCTCTTGGCGTCGTAGCGAGCTGGGTGGAATTTGCTGGTGATTTTCTTGATATTGGCACCACCACGTCCAACGATTGTCCCGATAGCGTCCACGTTTGGATTGTGGCTACGAACGGCAACCTTTGTACGGTCACCTGCTTCACGGGCCACGCTCATGATTTCCACAGTTCCATCGTAAACTTCTGGAATTTCTTGCTCCATCAAGCGTTTGATCATTTCTGGATGGCTACGACTGACAAAGACGTTGACACCACGAGGGTTGTCTTCAACCTTATAAACGTAGACTTCGATACGGTCGTGGGAAGCAAAAACTTCTCCAGGGATTTGGTCTTGTTTTGACAATTGGGCTTCGATGCTGCCAAGGTTGACGTAAATAAAGCGGTTGTCAAATCGTTCTACCGTACCAGACATGATTTCTTGTTCATGTTCCTTGTAAGTATTGTAAGTGATGGCACGTGTTTGCTTGCGCATTTTTTCCATGATGGTTTGTTTAGCAGATTGGGCTGCTACACGACCAAACTCAGCTGGTGCTTCTTCAAACTTGATTTTGTCACCAAGTTCATAGGCTGAATTAATGGCAAGAGCATCTTTCAAGCTGATCTCCAAACGGCTATCAAATACTTCATCAACAACTTCACGGACAGTATAAACTGTAAAGTCGCCTGTCTTTTCATTGAAGTCGATAGCTACGCTATCAGACTGACCATAACGTCTGCGATAAGCGGAACGAAGCGACTCTACTACTGCGTCGATGATGTCTTCTTTTTTGATTCCCTTGTCTTCTTCCAAAATGCGGAAGGCCTCTAGCATTTCTTTACTCATGTTCTTTTTACTTTTGAATCCTCAAAAGCTATCCTTTCTTTTCTATAGTTTTACTGCTAAACGTGCTTTTGATACTAAACTGTATGGAATTTGGACAGTTTTCTTACGTGTTTTGTCCATATACTCCATGGTCAACTCGTCCTCTTCAAAGGATACCAAAGTGCCTTCAAAGACTTTTTGCTTATCAATGGCTTGGTAGAGCCCAACATGGATGTATTTCCCAACCGCTCCAGCGACAGCATCCTTGGTTTTCAAAGGACGTTCCAAGCCTGGACTGGTGATTTCTAGGAAATATTGTTCTGGGAAGGGAT
>NZ_AJRG02000033.1:0-3691 GCF_000298715.2 Streptococcus sp. GMD5S | reverse complement strand
AGTATCTAAACGATAGAAGGTTGGAGATTCAAATGACACCTGAGAATTTCCAGGGAAACTAACACTGATATTGAAAGTTTTTTGTTCTTCAGTATAACCCAAATTAAAGAAATTAAATGCATTGTCATTTGTAAAAGTCTTTTTTTCACCGTTGACAATGATGTCAACTTTCTTTTGTTTATCATTCGTAAAATGAAGATTTGAAAAAGAGAGATAGACTTGGCTATTTTGAGGAACCTCAATTTGATAATCAATCTTTGCATCTTCATTCGCAGAACCTGTGATGCTCGTTAAACCATCTGAAGTATCTGTTTTATCAGATGCTATTTGGGAGAAGTAATCTAAGTTGAGATTAGCAAGCTGGTTTATAAATAAAGCCTGATTATCTAAAGTGTGATTGTTAAAGTTTACATCTTTGTAAATAGATTGAGTGGCAAAGGCAATGGGTAAAGAGAGTTGATTTTTATATAAGGTTAAATGATCCTTTTGATAAATCTCTTGAAAGCCATACTTATCAAGTGAAGTTTCAGAAATATTGTACTGGATTCCAAATAAACTGTCTGCTAAAAGACTGTTATTTACATAACGGAGATTGAGGTTGGTTCCAGAGGATTTGAATCCCAGTTTATCCAAACTAGTGCTAGCTGAGCGATTTCGTACAGACGAAAATTGAGAGATTCCATTGTAGTTAAATTTCATACTGTCATTCCCAGTCTGAATTTGCAGTTTTTCAGTACGTGTAAATGGATTGTCAATTTGGTTTAGAATGGATTCCATAGCAGTGATATCTCTATTATAGGCGCTACGAGAAGCAAAGGCCCATTCTTTAGCTATTCCTTCTATTTGAGATGAAGCATTTAAGCTTATCTCAACTGTTATAAATAAAGACAAAAGAATTGCAAATAGATTTACAGAGATAAATTTTCTAATGACTGCAAGAAGTAAAAGAGCATAAACTAGTAGAAATTCAAGAGTGAGTAGGATATTCAAATCAGTTAAAAAAGAATAGTGTGATTTAAAATAGACAGTGGCCAAAAATCCTGTTAGTACAAGAAAAAGTGAGACAAATAGATTCCATAGCTTCAGTTCTTTCAGACGATTTAAGACTTCTGCTGCAGTATAAATTAACAGAGTGGAAAAAATCCAAGCATAGCGATGCAAAAACATATTCGGGGTATGCATCCCTTGCCAAAATAAATCAAGTGCCTCTATGTAAAAGCCTGTTATTAAAAAAGTAAAAAAAATTGCATAGATAAGTTTCACGTGAAACCTTATGGATTTTATTGTGAAAAATAGAATGGTTAAAATAAAAGGAAGCAATCCAACAAAAATCATTGGTATGGATCCATACTTAGTTGTATCAAAAGATCCAATGAATTGTTTTGCGAAAATATCTAGATACCAGCTACTTTCTGTTTTTAATTTTGTGATGGCAGTTAACTTCTCCCCATGAGTTTGTAAATCAAACAGTGTAGGAAGGGTCATAATCAAACTAGCCATTCCTGCTAAAAAGGAAGTGATAATAAAATCTATAAAAGATGATTTTCGAGTTTTAAAGTCCCAAGAAATTTGGCAGAGATACCAGAAAATAAGAAACAATGCTGTCATATACCCAAAATAATAATTTTGAATAAATAAGATTGACAAACTTGTAAAGTATAGTAGGCGCTTCTTTTGTGTTATAAGTAGGTGTAAACCAGTTATAATTAAAGGAATCAAGATAAAAACATCTAGCCAGGTTTTAATCTCTAACTGACTGACAGTGAAGCTCATTAAAGCATAGGAAGTAGATAAGGCAAGTTTTAAAAATTTTGGGATATCTTTAAATAATCTATTTAGACTAAAGAAGGTTGATAGACCAATAAATCCAAATTTTAATAGAGTGGTCAGATAAACAGCATCTGGCATATTCGACAGATTAAAAAAGTAAACCAGAGGTGAGAGAAAACTACCCAAGTAATAACTAGATAGAGCATAGAAATTCAGTCCGAGGCCACTTGTAAAGGTGTAAAACAAACTACCATTTCCATGTAAAATATTTCGTAAAGCCACATCAAAAATAACGTATTGATGGAAACCGTCTCCTAATAGTGGAGATATATCGCTATTCCAGTAGATACCTTGAGTTAGGTATACTCCAGTCATAATTACTAAAGGAATGATGAAGGAAACAAAATAGGTCCAATATGTTTTAAAAAATGATTTCATGTTACCTCGTAGAATGATAGAAAACTCAGTTGGTTACCCCAACTGAGTTTTGAAGTCTTATTTAATCTTTCCAAAGTTCTTTAACTTTTGCTTGTACTTCTGCATTTTCTAGGAATTCATCATAGGTTTCATCGATACGATCAATGACGCCATTCTTAGACAAAACAATAATATGGTTTGCTAAAGTTTGAATGAACTCGTGATCATGACTAGCAAAGATGATTGATTCTTTAAAGTTTTTCAATCCATCGTTCAAGCTTGAGATAGATTCCAAGTCCAAGTGATTTGTTGGATCATCAAGTACAAGGACATTTGATTTCAAGAGCATGAGTTTTGAAAGCATGACACGTACTTTTTCTCCCCCTGACAAGACGTTTACAGTTTTGTTAACCTCATCTCCAGAAAAGAGCATACGACCAAGGAAACCACGTAGGAAGGTATTGTCATCTTCTTCTTTACTTGCAAATTGACGCAGCCAGTCAAGGATTGACTCTCCTCCTGCAAAATCAGCCGAGTTGTCTTTTGGCAAGTAAGAACGGCTAGTAGTAACTCCCCACTTGACAGTTCCTTCATAGTCGATGTCACCCATAATTGCACGAATTAATGCAGTCGTTTGGATGTCATTTTGTCCAATAAGAGCTGTCTTATCACCTGGACGCAAGATGAAACTAATATTGTCTAGGATAGTTTCGCCATCAATCTTTACAGTTAGATTTTCTACTGTCAAGAGATCATTACCAATCTCACGTTCTGCTTTAAAGTTGATAAATGGGTATTTACGACTAGAAGGAACAATCTCTTCTAATTCAATCTTGTCAAGCATTTTTTTACGAGACGTTGCTTGTCTTGACTTAGAAGCGTTGGCAGAGAAGCGAGCAACGAATTCTTGCAATTGCTTAATTTTTTCTTCTGCCTTGGCATTACGGTCTGCTAGCAATTTAGCAGCAAGCTCAGAAGATTCCTTCCAAAAGTCGTAGTTTCCGACATAGAGTTTGATTTTTCCAAAGTCAAGGTCGGCCATATGAGTACATACTTTGTTTAAGAAGTGACGGTCATGGGATACAACGATAACGGTGTTATCAAAGTCAATCAAGAAGTCTTCTAGCCAAGTAATCGATTGGATATCTAAACCATTGGTTGGCTCGTCCAAAAGAAGAACATCAGGTTTACCAAATAAGGCTTTAGCAAGGAGAACCTTCACTTTTTCACCATTAGACAATTCGCTCATGTTTTGATAGTGCAATTCTTCTGGAATGTTTAGGTTTTGAAGTAATTGAGATGCTTCACTTTCTGATTCCCAACCTCCAAGTTCAGCAAATTCACCTTCAAGTTCAGCTGCACGAACACCATCTTCATCGGAAAAATCTTCCTTCATGTAAATGGCATCTTTTTCTTTCATGATGTTGTAAAGTTTTTCATTTCCCATAATGACGACATCAATAACTCGCTCATCTTCATAGTCAAAATGATTTTGACGGAGAAC
>NZ_AJRG02000034.1:0-3538 GCF_000298715.2 Streptococcus sp. GMD5S | reverse complement strand
AAACTTTCAATATCAGTGTTAGTTTCCCTGGAAATTCTCAGGTGTCATTTGAATCTCCAACCTTCTATCGTTTAGATACTCAGGCTCTTACTGAGGCAATTCAAAAGATTAAAGAACAACCTGTAGAAGTATCCACCTCTAAAAATAAAGTATTTGCTACATATGAAGTAAAACAAGATACTTCTATTTTCTTCACTATTCCTTATGACAAAGGTTGGTCTGCATTCCAAGATGGGAAAAAACTTGAAATCAAGCAGGCTCAGACTGGTTTTATGAAAGTTGATGTTCCAAAGGGAAAAGGCACCATTACACTTTCCTTTATACCCAATGGTTTTGTTATTGGAGCAGCCTGCTCACTAACTGCCCTTCTTCTTTTTGGGATCTATAATCACAGACGAAATTTATCTAAGACAGAAAAAGATTGACCAATTCCTTGGCCAATCTTTTTAATCTTCTTCCATTTTCTTAGGTTGATAAGCTAGCATACCTAAAGCAGTAAAGAAAGCTAGAGTTATAATAAGGAAAATCACTTGATGATGAATATTTCCTGTCATAGAGATTGTTTGTCGTAAACCTGATACAGAGTAACTCATTGGTAACCAAGGATTGACACCTTTAAAGAAATCATTTGTCAAAGCAAGGGGATAGGTCCCTGCACTTGATGCTAACTGTAATAAAAGTAAAATAAGAGAGAAGAAAGCTCCTATACGGTTATTCCAAGTTGTTAAAGCTGTCACCATAGACATGAAAGCTAAACTTGTGATTACAATTAGAATCAAGGTCCTCATCTCATGGTTCGCAGTCAATCCAATAAGATGGACACCTCCATAAACTAAAACACCTGCTAAGACAGCTATAATCCCATTTATTTCAGAACGAGACTTCAACCAAGCCCAACGGCTCTCTGGATGACGTCCAGAAGGCAACTTAGCAAAAATCATATTGGTAGATATAGCAGCAACAAAAAGAGCAACTGATATCATATAAGGAGCCATGGCAATCCCATTCACAGGAACTTGGTCGTTATCTGTTTTTGAAAGAACTAGAGGTTCAGATAATGTTTCTGCATTTTTAGATTCTGTCGAAGCTGATTTAAGTTGAGTATTTGCATTACCTAATCCTTGTCCTAATGAATCAACTCCTGTCTGTAAATCTTCAAGACTAGAGGTTAAGGTTGTTCCACCATCTGCTAGTTTTCCAGCACCATCTGCAATCTTCATAGCGCCACTTCCTAGTTGAGATGCTGCAGAAAGTAACTGTGTTGATTTGTCTGTTAATTGGCCAGAGCCAAATTGTAATGTAGTAATACCTGCTATCAGCTCTGGACTCTTATTATTCAATTGAGCAGAACCAGATGACAAACTTTCTATACCTGATACTAATTCTGGAGTTTTTCCAGCTAGCGCATCTACTCCAGCTGTCAAGGTTGATGTATTTTCTGTCAACTTACTTGATCCAGAAACTAATTTATCTAGACTAGTTGTTAAACTTGCATTCTTTTCACTTAGTTGATTAGCACCTATAGAAATAGTATCCAGTCCTTTAGTATAGTTTACAACACCTTTTTCAATTGACTGACTTCCAGGAACTAACTGATTATTTACAGAAGTTTGTAATGTTGTAAATCCATTTGACAAGGTTGTCAAGGAGCTAGATGCTGCAGGTAAGAGTTGATTTGCTTTCGTCTGCACATCAGATAGATTAGATACTTGTTGTTCTGAATTCTCTATACTTTCTTTTAATCCTCCTACTGTCGTTAAAATTGTTTTTGCTGACTCAATAGTAGAATTAGAATTTTTAGAAATAGCTTCTGTCAGTTCTTTCTTTTGTTCCTCTGTAAGCGATTGATAAGTAGCTGTTGATTGAAGGTTAGCAATAGTTTTCTCTTGTTCTGTCTGACTTTTAGTCACAATATCCTGTGCAAGAGTTGTTAGATTTGGCAAAGCTTCTGAAAATTTACTTTTCAGTTGAGTGTCATCTGATATTGTAAGAGCTTGTAGTGTTTTATTTAGTTCTCCTAAGCTTGTTGCCAATTGCGCTATTTCTTCACTTTGTTGAGATGAGGACTCTAATTGACTTGAAATTTCTTTAATACCAGTATTTAATTGCTCCATTCCATCTCTTAGTGTATCTGATTGATTGGATAATTGACTTGTTCCGTTAGAAAGTTCTTTCACACTACTTGTATAAGCATTTACACCAACTGAAAATTGATTGAGACCTGTATCCAGTTGTGAAACGCCACCTGTATAGGACTTTATACCTGTATTTAGCTGATTTACACCTGTCACCAACTCAGGAGTTTTTGAAGCTAATTGACCAAGTCCAGTGTCAACTTGTGAGACAGCATTCGTATAACTTTGTAAACCACTATTAAAAGTTCCTAAACCAGTATGTAATTGCTCTATAGCAGACACATAGCTAGATAAGCCTTTTGTAAATTGATCCGCTCCAGTTGAAAAAGTTACAGTTGAATTAGCTAGAGTATTAAGACTTGTCGTCAACGTTTGACTTCCCGTCACCAACTGATCGGCTCCATTAGCCAATTGTTCACTTCCCTCAGCTGCTTTATTTATTCCAGACTTCAAATCATTCATTTTTTGAAATAAAGCCTTAGTGTACGTTTCAGTAATATTAGTAGAGACGGTTTGTTTTAATTGTGTCATTGCAGAATCACTCATCTTACTTGCAATAAAGCTATGCCCACTTGACGTCTGATAATCAATCTGCATCTGTTCAGGATGATTCGTTAGGATAGAAGTAGCTTTTTCAGATAAGTCACTTGGTAAAGTCACTACCATGTAGTAGTCACCATCTTCTAGTCCTTTTTCTCCTTCCTCTTCATTAACAAAGTGAAAATCTAAAGCCTTATTTTCTTTTAAATTAGACACCATGTCTTCACCTATTGTCATTGCCTGTCCATTATAAGAAGCTTCCTTATCTTTATTGACAACTGCCACAGGTAACTCCGATACTTGACCATATGGATCCCACATGGATGATAAAAATATAATGTTGTATAGAGCTGGAATGAAAGAAATCCCTATCATTACAATGATAAAGGTCGGTTTTTTAAATATTGCTTTCCATTCTTTAAACATGTTCCCTCCTTTTTTACACATATTGTCTAAAATTTTGATATAATAGATTATACATCAAAAAATCTAAATTACAAGGTAAAAAATATTTTTTTAGACACATAGTCTATTTTTGTTCACAAGGAGGAATTATGAAAGAAAGTAACAAACGTTTAAAAACAAAACGAATTATCGAAAATGCCATGGTTCAATTATTGATGGACCAGCCCTTTGATCAAATTTCTACTGTCAAGTTAGCAGAAAAAGCCGGAATTAGTCGTTCCAGCTTTTACACTCACTACAAGGATAAGTATGATATGATTGAACTCTACCAAAGTATGCTATTTCATACCTTTGAGTATATTTTCCAAAAACATGCTCATCACAAAAGAGATGCTATTTTAGAAGTGTTTGAATATTTAGAGTCTGAGCCACTATTAGCTGCACTCTTATCTGAAAAT
>NZ_AJRG02000035.1:0-3328 GCF_000298715.2 Streptococcus sp. GMD5S | reverse complement strand
TTTTTCTGGCCTACTTCCTTTATCCTTAAAGAAATCACTTACATTTCTCTAAAAATAAAAGAAAAGGTCCATAAATATACTCTACTAGTATAACAAAAAAAAGCCTAAAAGGCTTTGATTTTGTTTAGAAGCTAGTGACTAATCCTTGCGGTTTAGGTGCTGATCAATAGCATCTACTATTTTCCCCATTACATAACTTAACCTAAAATTTCGAAAAAGTAGAATGGCCCAAAAGGCTGCCATGAAATAGCGACCCGTCATCCAAGCTTCATTGAAAAAATAAGTCTCAGCAGCAGTAAATAGTGCTATCACGATAAATTGTTGTCTAGTCATAGGATTATTGTACCATGAAATCCACTTTTAGTCTTCTTCGACCATGACTTTATCAGCCAGAAATTCAAATCCCTCTGGAATTAGGCTTTCTTCTTCTACCTCTTGATCTGCCTGAGAAGACTTGTTTTTAGCTGAAAATGCTGCACGAACCTCTTTCCATTCCTCTAGGGAAATTGCCAGGATTTCAGGTGAAAATCCAGCCGCCTGGCTGAGAATATTGCCAAACATGGTATTGAGGTTATCCCGTTTCATGGTTTGCCCTGCATTGAAATTAGACTCAAAAGCTAAAATTGCATGGTGTTCGTTGGCTGCAACTGGTTGAGAACCAACAAGAAGAGCCTTATCAGGACCAGCTAAGCTTTCAATCACTTCTCCCCATGCATTCTGGAGTCTAATCAAGTTTTGCCGTGCCAATTCAGGATTTTCAACAGCTTCTTGTAGGATAGCCTGAACCTTATTACGGTCTACTCGATAGACTGTCTTGGAAGTGGCTGGACGGCTAGGGACTGGCGCCACTTGTTTAGGAGCTGTTTCAACATTGGCAAGTTCTTGTTTAAGACGGGCGACTTCCTGTCTCAGTGCAGAAATTTCACTTTCAACAGTTCCCGAAACCGCAGATTCAGGCTTAATCTCCGCTAAACGAATGGTCATCATCTCAGCATAAATCTTAGGTTGTAGACTAGCTTTCATATCTGCCAAGCTCACAGTCGCTATTCGAATCATTTCAAAGAGACTTTCCTGAGAAAGAGCTAGATTGTCCATAAAAACTGGACTATGATGAGTATTTTCACCACCTGTCTGAACAACCAGTAGATCCCGCAAATACTGCAAGAGATCCGTCACAAAACGAGTCATGCTCTTGCCATTTTCAAACAAAAGATTCAAAGAATCGAGTGCTTTGGGGACATCCTGTTGGGCCAAAGCGGCCACATAGTCATCTAGAGCTGATAGACTAATAGTGCCTGTAATCTCCTCAGAAATAGCTGTCGTTAAAGCATTCCCTTGCGTCAAACTCAAGGCTTGGTCCAGAATAGACAAGGCATCCCGCATCCCACCTTCAGCCCGTCTAGCAATGATTTCCACAGCCTCTGGTTCAGAACTAATATTTTCTTTTTCTAAAATATGATGAATATGTGCCGTGATATCTTGAGTTCGAATCGATTTAAACTCAAAACGTTGGACACGCGATAAAATAGTTGCTGGAATTTTGTGCAATTCGGTGGTCGCCAAGATAAAGACAACATTCTGAGTTGGTTCTTCAAGGGTCTTCAAAAGCGCATTAAAAGCTCCTGTAGACAACATATGAACCTCGTCTATGATATAGACCTTATACCGTGCTAAACTAGGAGCGTAAGTAGATTTATCACGAATTTCACGGATCTCATCGACTCCGTTATTCGAAGCCGCATCCATTTCGATAACATCTTCTAGGCTACCTTCTGTCACTGCCTGACAGATATAACAGTTATTACATGGTTCTCCGTCTACCTGGTTTGGACAGTTCATAGCCTTGGCAAAAATCTTGGCTACACTGGTTTTCCCAGTTCCACGAGGGCCCGAGAAAAGATAAGCGTGACTAATCTTTTCCTGCTCAACTGCTTGTTTTAGGGTTTTAGCCACAACCTCTTGACCTACCAGTTGTGAAAAAGTCTGGCTTCTATATTTTCGATAAAGTGCTTGATACATTAGGCTTTCTCCTCAAACATCGTAAAGTCCCATTCTGTCTTATCAAGCAAAATAGCGACAAATTGTTCCAAGTAATCACGGTCAATGGCATTGTAATCATCAATAAGTGAAGAATCCAAGTCTAAGACACCCAGCAATCGACCATTCTTGAGCATGGGAACCACGATTTCACTCTTGGCCATACTATCACAAGAAATGTAGTTTGGATAGGTGCTCACATCGCCAACCAAAACAGTCTCTTGAAACGCAGCAGCTTCTCCACACACGCCTTTTCCAAGCGGGATGCGAATGCAAGAAACCCCACCCTGAAAAGGTCCTAAAACCAACTCGCTACCATCAAACAGATAAAATCCTGCAAATACAGTATTGGGAAAGCGAGATTTTAGGAGGGCACTAGCATTCGAAAGATTGGCAAGAACATTACTCTCACCTTCAAGTAAATAAGAGAGTTCCTCATTTAACAATTGATATTGTGATTGTTTTTCTGAATCTAACATAGAACTATTATATCAAAAATGAGAAAGAGACAAAAGAAAAATCCCTTGTTTTAAACAAAGGATTTTGTGATTATCAATTTGATTAAAGTTCGATATCACCGAACAAGTCAGCCATTGAGAATCCTGTTTGTGTTTCTGGAAGTTCGAAATCACGTTTTTCTTGACGTTTTGGACGACGTGGACGAGCAGCACGTTTTTCTTCTTTTTGTCCTTCTTCTTGAGCTGGACGCTCTTCAAGAGCTTTGATAGAAAGTGATACACGTTCTGCGTCAGCGTTAACATCAAGGACTTTAACAGTAACTTCTTGACCAACAGTAAGAGCTTCTTTTGGATTTTCGATACGTTTGTGTGAAATTTGTGATACGTGAACAAGTCCATCGATACCTGGCAACACTTCAACAAATGCACCGAAGTCAGTCAAACGTTTAACTGTTCCTTCTACTACATCACCTTTAGCCAATTTTTGCTCAACGCCATCCCATGGTCCAGGTGTTGTTGCTTTAAGTGAAAGTGATACGCGTCCTTCTTCTTCGTTAAGATCAAGGATCTTCACTTCGATTTCTTCACCAACAGTTACAACTGATTTAGGTGAAACGTTACGTTCGTGTGACAACTCAGTCAAGTGAACCAATCCGTCAACACCACCAAGGTCGATGAAAGCACCGAAGCTTGTGATACGAGCAACTTTACCAGTTACTACATCACCAACAGCCAATTTACCGAATACTTCAGCACGAGCTGCTGCAGTAGCTGCTTCAACAACTTCACGACGTGAAAGGATGAAGCGGTTCTCTTTAGGATCAACTTCCTTG
>NZ_AJRG02000036.1:0-2972 GCF_000298715.2 Streptococcus sp. GMD5S | reverse complement strand
TGCAGGTATCGAAGTTGGGGTTTCCCTCCCAATCGCTCTCTTTAGCTTGGCTGTGTCAGCCAGCGTTGGGATGATTTTTGGAGTCTTGCCAGCCAATAAAGCGTCTAAGCTTGATCCAATCGAAGCACTTCGTTATGAATAAGATATAGAACAGAAAAAAACAAGATGGACATTTATCTGTCTTGTTTTTGTATGGATTTTCCTATCGAAAATCACTAAAAATATGATATAATGAAGTGTTAGAAAATCAGGTTTCATTTGCCTGGAAAGGAAAAATTATGTCTGAAAAGAATTTTTATATTACAACACCGATTTACTATCCATCTGGTAAACTTCATATCGGTTCTGCCTACACAACCATCGCTTGTGATGTCCTAGCTCGCTACAAACGCCTTATGGGCTTCGATGTCTTTTATCTGACAGGTCTTGACGAGCATGGTCAGAAAATCCAGCAAAAAGCGGAAGAAGCTGGCATCACACCACAAGCCTATGTTGACGGCATGGCAGTTGGTGTCAAAGAACTCTGGAAATTACTAGATATCTCATACGATAAATTTATCCGTACAACTGATGACTATCATGAAAAAGTAGTGGCTCAGGTCTTTGAACGCTTGCTTGCTCAAGATGATATCTACTTGGGTGAATACTCTGGTTGGTATTCAGTTTCAGATGAGGAATTCTTTACAGAAAGTCAGCTTGCGGAAGTTTTCCGTGATGAAGCTGGAAATGTGACAGGCGGTATTGCTCCATCAGGTCACGAAGTGGAATGGGTTTCTGAAGAGTCTTACTTCCTTCGCCTCAGCAAATACCAAGACCGCTTGGTCGAATTTTTCAAATCACATCCTGACTTCATCACTCCAGATGGTCGCCTTAATGAAATGTTGCGTAACTTCATTGAGCCAGGCTTGGAAGACTTAGCAGTATCTCGTACAACCTTTACCTGGGGTGTACCAGTCCCATCAAATCCGAAACACGTTGTCTACGTTTGGATCGATGCCCTTCTTAACTATGCGACAGCTCTTGGTTACGGTCAAGATGAACATGGCAACTTTGACAAGTTCTGGAACGGAACAGTCTTCCATATGGTTGGAAAAGACATCCTTCGTTTCCACTCCATCTATTGGCCAATCCTTCTTATGATGTTGGATGTTAAATTACCTGACCGTTTGATTGCTCATGGTTGGTTTGTCATGAAAGACGGCAAGATGTCTAAGTCTAAAGGGAATGTCGTTTATCCTGAAATGTTAGTAGAACGCTATGGCCTCGATCCACTTCGTTACTACCTCATGCGTAGCCTTCCAGTCGGTTCAGACGGAACCTTCACTCCAGAGGACTATGTAGGGCGTATCAACTATGAATTAGCGAATGACCTCGGAAACCTCCTCAACCGTACGGTTTCAATGATTAACAAGTACTTTGATGGTCAAATCCCTGCCTATGTAGAAGGTGTAACAGACTTTGACAATGAACTTGCTCAAGTGGCAGAACAATCAATCGCTGACTACAATACCTACATGGAAGCAGTTGACTATCCACGTGCACTTGAAGCAGTCTGGATCCTCATCTCACGTACTAATAAATACATCGATGAGACAGCTCCATGGGTACTGGCTAAGGACGAAGCGCACCGTGACCAATTGGCAAGTGTGATGAGCCACTTGGCAGCTAGCCTTCGTGTCGTAGCTCACTTGATTGAGCCATTTATGATGGAAACCAGTCGTGCAGTCTTGATACAACTTGGTCTAGCAGAAGTTTCTAGCCTTGAAAACTTGAGCCTAGCTGATTTCCCTGCAGGTGTAACAGTAGTTGCCAAAGGAACACCAATCTTCCCACGTCTCGAAATGGAAGAAGAAATCGCCTATATCAAGGAACAAATGGAAGGCAACAAGCCAGCCGTTGAGAAAGAATGGAATCCAGATGAAGTCGAACTCAAACTAAACAAGGAAGAAATCAAGTTTGAAGACTTCGATAAGGTTGAAATACGTGTCGCAGAAGTCAAAGAAGTGTCTAAAGTGGAAGGTTCTGATAAGTTGCTTCAATTCCGCTTAGATGCTGGAGATGGTGAAGATCGTCAAATCCTTTCTGGTATTGCGAAATACTATCCAAACGAACAAGAATTGGTCGGCAAGAAAGTACAAATCGTTGCCAACCTCAAACCACGTAAAATGATGAAAAAATATGTCAGCCAAGGGATGATTCTCTCAGCTGAACATGATGGTAAATTAACCCTTCTCACAGTTGATCCAGCTGTACCAAACGGAAGTGTGATTGGCTAATAGCAAAAAACCAACGTTATACACGTTGGTTTTTCTTGTTATGTGCGAGATTTTCTAAGAAGTGGTCCATCTCCTTTTGCGACCGGAGAACAATTACTTTATCTGGATAGGTTTCTTGAATCCGTTGATAACGTTCTTTGGCATTCTTTGTCCGCCCATCCCAGAGAATCCATCGGATAAATTCCCAGTCAAAGCGTTCAGGACAGCCTGCTGCCATACTTTCTCTGACTTTACCTCGGTATGTGAGATACCGTTTAAAGGCTCGAAAGAGACAAGTCCATGGGGAAAAGTTGAGAAAGATGATTTGGTCAGCTTCCAGCATTCTTTCTTCATAGCAACACCAAGAGTAGTTGCCGTCGATGACCCAAGCTTCGTGCTTTGTGAGAAAGTTCTTCATCTCGGTCAACATCCATTCGCGGTCACTGTCTTGCCAACCAGGTTGAAATTGAAGTGTATCCATATGCAGTTTGGGGATAGAGTAGTAGTTTGATAATTTTTCAGCTAGGGTTGACTTGCCAGCTCCAGAATATCCGATGATTGTTATTTTCATTTTCTACCTTTTCTGATTAGAGGACAAAAAAACAGCCTCTATGGACTGTTTCTTATTTAGCAAGTTTAGCTGAAAGACGAGCTTTATCGCGGCTTGCTTTGTTTTTATGAATCAAACCTTTAGTTTCTGCTTTGTCGATAGCTGAG
>NZ_AJRG02000037.1:0-2801 GCF_000298715.2 Streptococcus sp. GMD5S | reverse complement strand
AGTTAAGAACTTGGATCGATTCATTTTATTTAAAATAGTAGGAATAGTGTTGTTTACAACCTGGATTAAATGGTGCACTGCAGTAAGGACAAGCCATCTGTTTTTGGTATTCTTGGAAAGTCATTGTCCTCTTACAACCCCCACATAAGATTGGTCGATCCTCAAAAAGCGCCAAGGGATAGGGAGAAAAAACATGTGTCTCCATAGTATTGTGACACTGATAGCATGCGTAGTATTTTTTGCATTCATAACATTGGAGTGAAACAATATCCTTTTCACTATGATAATGAACACATCTGCTTTCATCATCTACCAATAAACCTTGAGCTTGTATCATTCCCTTTTCCTTATCTAGGCACGAACTGTAACACTTGTCCCGTCTTCCTTATAGAGGTTGATGAGCCCTTCCTTGAGAGCGCGGACCATATCCCCTACTTGAACAGGTTGTGGAACCTTGATTGTCAAGAGTTCCATTGGATTTGGAGCACGGTCTATTTTATTGCCCTTGGCATCATGAAGATCTTCGATATAAGTTTCAAAATGTCGGAAACCTGGTCCGTAAAACTCAACTTGGTCTCCTTCATTGATAACATTCCGTTGACGAATGGTTGCCGTTTGAGTCGCATCATCATACGAAACCACTTCAGCGACAAACTTGTATTCAGGAATTTTACGACGAGCGCCAAACAACTGTTCGTTTTCAGACGGTGTACCGTAGTAGAAACCTGTTGCCAATTCACGTTGGGCAACCTTCCACATCTCGTCTACCAAGTCCTGTTTGATGGCTTCAAATTTCTCGGGACTTTCGAGATAAGCATCTACAGCCGCCTTGTAACAGTTGGTCACAGTTGAAACATAGTGGATCGACTTCATACGACCTTCAATCTTGAGACTGTCTACACCGTTTTCGATCATATCTGGAATATGGTCAATCATGGACATGTCAACGGCTGACATCGAAAATTCTTCTGGGATTTCACCTTTAAGACTCTTACGTTCTTGGCCAAATGGCATGTCGTAGAGGTCGTATTTCCAACGGCAAGACTGTGAACAACCACCACGGTTGGCATCACGCATACTCATGTGGTTTGAGAGCGTACAGCGACCTGAGTAAGAAATACACATAGCTCCATGGACAAAGGCCTCAATCTCAACATCAGTGCGTTTGCGAATCTCTGCCAATTCTTCCATTGAAACTTCACGGGCCAAAACCACGCGAGTTAGCCCAAGTTCTTTCCAGAACTCAAGAGTTTCATAGTTGGTCGCACTGGCTTGGGTAGAGAGGTGTATTTCAAGACCTGGTGCTTCTGTTGCTGCAATCATAATCAAGGCTGGATCTGACACGATAACTGCGGCAATCCCAATGTCACGCAACTTACGGAACCATTCTCCAGCACCAGCTTCATTTCCTTCGTGCATAACCATGTTAGCAGCCACATAGACCTTGGCACCGTACTTAGCAGCAAACTGCACGCCTTCTTCCATCTGTTCAAAGGTGAAGTTTCCTGCACGGCTACGAAGACCATAGGCCTGTCCGCCGATGAAGACTGCGTCCGCACCATATTGAACAGCTACTTTCAGCTTCTCTAAAGTCCCTGCAGGTGATAAAACCTCAGGACGTTTTAATGTTTTTGTCATTTTTTCTCCTATTTGCAATATAAAAGTTTGACGTTTTTCCTTCTCATTTTATAGTAAATAATGGATAAAATCAAGCCTAGACAGATTGTTTTGACAATTCTAATCTTTTCTAAAACAAAAAACTAGCCTTTCTAGACTAGTTATTTTCAAGATAAAATTCAAAGCGTTCGCCCACGTATTGACTCTTTACATACTCGAAAGCCGTCCCATCTTCAAGATAAGAGACCTGAGTCAAGGCTAAAATGGCATGCCCCTTTTCGACTTCTAGATAGTGAGCAATCTTTTCCTTAGCCAATCTTGCATAAATGGTCTGTTGGGATTTGCCAATCCGATAGCCATGTTGTTGCAAGGTTTGGAAGAAGTGACTGGTGATTTCTTCTTTTTTGAAATCCTTAATAAATTTCTCAGGAATGGATGCGACTTCATAGACTAGCGGAACTTGGTCAGCGTAACGCACCCGTTCCATGCGGATAATATTCTCTGTTGGAGTAATCCCTAGCTTAGCGACCTCTTGTTCATTTGGAATGGTTCTTCTGTAAGAAATGAGATGGCTGGAAGGTACTTTCCCCTGAGATTTAACAATCTCTGTAAAACTAGTCGTCCCCCGCATTTTTTCTTGGACACGAGTGCTAGAGACAAAAGTCCCACTTCCTACACGACGCTCCAAAACTCCTTCCTCAACCAAGAGAGAGATAGCCTGGCGTAATGTCATCCGGCTAACTTGAAACTGTTCCGCTAAATCTCGCTCACTTGGAAGTCTCTCTCCGATTTTCCAATGATGCTCATCTATATCCTTCTTGATCTGATCGTGGATTTTCATATAAGCTGGTAACATGATTCTCACTTCTTTTCTTTATTTTCTCCATTGTACCGTATTTGCTAAGAAAAAGTCAAACTTTGCCTTGTTTAGTTGGTAATTCGCCCCTATTTGTGATAGAATATTGAAAAAGATATTTCTTTTGAGAAAGGAAAAAGATGAGCAACATTTCAACTGATTTGCAAGATGTCGAAAAAATCATCGTGCTGGACTATGGTAGCCAATACAACCAGCTGATTTCACGCCGTATTCGTGAAATCGGTGTTTTTTCAGAGCTAAAAAGCCATAAAATCTCAGCCGCAGAGGTTCGTGCGATTAACCCTGTAGGGATCATCCTCTCTGGTGG
>NZ_AJRG02000038.1:0-2747 GCF_000298715.2 Streptococcus sp. GMD5S | reverse complement strand
AACCATGGCTTGGTTTGGGCGAAAGCTTACAACAGCTTCTCCAGAAGCACAACTGACTTTTGAAGAATTGGTATCTGGTTGGCGCGCTATTTTGGAACAAGAAGTTCCAAATCGTCCTCTAGATAGTGACCGTCCGTTCCCTTACTTTGAAGTTTAAAAAATCCCAAATCCCCAAAAACTTTCAATGGAGTATACTGTTGAGCTTAATCGCTTGATGAGTAAATAATTGAAAGAATCACTGGGTAAAAATGCAAATTCTGAACAGGAATCCTTTCTGTTCAGAATTTTTTTAAAAAAGAACCTAATAAATATTCACAAAACTGCTTTTATATGGTAAAATAAAACAATTACATTTAGTGGAGAAGAAGAATGAATATTTTTAGAACCAAGGATGTTAGTCTGAGACAGACAGAAATGCATCGCCATTTGAAATTGTGGGATTTGATTCTTCTAGGGATTGGTGCCATGGTGGGGACAGGGATTTTCACCATTACAGGAACAGCAGCGGCTACCCTAGCTGGTCCCTCATTAGTGATTTCCATTGTGATTTCTGCTCTGTGTGTTTCTCTATCAGCCCTCTTTTTCGCAGAATTTGCCTCTTGTGTGCCTGCTACTGGTGGTGCTTATAGTTATCTCTATGCGATTCTAGGAGAATTGCCAGCCTGGATTGCTGGTTGGTTGACCATCATGGAATTCATGACGGCTGTTTCAGGTGTGGCGTCTGGCTGGGCAGCTTACTTTAAGGGATTGCTCAGTAATTATGGTATCTCCATGCCCCAAGCCTTGAATGGAACCTTTAACCCTGAACAAGGTACCTATATCGATCTTCTGCCTATTTTAGTACTGACCTTGGTAACGGGATTGGTTTTATTAAATTCAAAGGCAGCTTTGCGATTTAATTCGCTTTTAGTGGTCTTGAAATTCTCAGCTCTCGCCTTATTTATCCTAGTTGGTATTTGGTACATCAAACCTGAAAATTGGTCGAATTTTGCTCCTTTTGGCTTTGGTCAACTATATGGTGGAAGTACTGGGATTATGGCTGGCGCATCTTTGATGTTCTTTGGTTTTCTCGGATTTGAGTCAATTTCCATGGCAGTTGATGAAATTCAAAGCCCGCAAAAAAATATTCCTCGCGGAATTGTCCTTTCTCTGACAATCGTCACCATTCTCTATGCTTTGGTAACCTTAGTATTGACAGGGATTGTTCACTACAGTAAACTCAATGTGGACGATGCAGTAGCATTTTCATTACGGAGTATTGGTATCGGCTGGGCAGCAAATTATGTTTCGCTTGTAGCCATTTTAACCCTGATAACCGTATGTATCTCTATGACTTATGCTTTATCTCGGATGATTTATAGCTTAGCGCGTGATGGACTTTTACCTCAAAGTTTCAAACAATTAAGCAAGACTAGTCGCGTTCCTAAAAATGCGACCCTTTTAACAGGAGTTGCTTCAGCTATTGCTGCAGGAGTGTTTCCTCTAGCCAGTATTGCATCCTTCTTAAATATTTGTACGCTAGCTTATCTGATTTTGCTAGCCTACGGAATAATAAAACTCAGAAAGGATAAGGGCATGCCAAAAGAGGGAGAGTTTAAAACTCCTTTGGTACCACTCTTGCCAATTCTTTCCATCCTTATCTGTGTTTCCTTTATGCTTCAATATAGTCTAGATACCTGGATTGCCTTTGGCATTGCTCTTTTAGTTGGTCTAGTCATTTACTTTACTTACGGGTTCCGCCATTCAACCCTCGCAGAAGAAGAATAAAAGCTGGGAATTCCCAGCTTTTTTAATCTTTCACATAAGTAAATCCTTCACCCAGAATTTCATGAGCCTCAGTGATGGTGATAAAGGCTTGAGGGTCGATTTTGTGAATCATATCTTTCATTTTAACGATTTCGTTCCGACCGACGATACAGTAGATAATTTTTAAATCCTTTTTGCTGTAGTAGCCTTGACCAGATATAAAGGTAACGCCACGTCCGAGTTCATCGTTAATCTCTTTGGCCAATTGATCAGGATATTGGGTAATAATCATAAATCCTTTACCAGCATAACCTCCTTCGCCGATCAAGTCGATAACACGAGCGATGATAAAGTCAAATAAGAGGGTATAGGTAACGAGACGAAGATCCTGGAAGATAATCAAAATCAACATCAGGATGAAAAAGTCAATCCCAAAGAGTAATTTACCAATCGAAATATTGGTGTATTTGTTGAGGATACGGGCAACGATGTCAGAGCCACCAGTGGTTCCACCAGCATTAAAGATAATTCCTAAACCAACCCCCAGTAAGACTCCTGAGACTAAAGCGACAATGATGAGATCCCCTTGCAAGTCGATGTGCAAAGGAATGCGCTCAAAGATTGCTAGCCAAACGGAAAGTGAAATAGATCCTAGAAGGCTGGAGTATAGGGTCTTAGGTCCAAATATCTTCCAAGCCAGGATAAATAAAGGGATATTAATTAAGAGGTTCATCAATGAGACAGGAATCTTAAAAAGATAGTAGGTAATCAAGGTAATACCTGTCGCCCCTCCCTCAAATAAATGATAAGGAACAACAAAGTAAGTAAGACCGAAGGCATAGATAGCGGCTCCAAGAATAATGGTGATAATCGGTTGAAGTTTTCGAATCATGGCTGTTCCTCACTTTTCTATAGATAGATTATACCAAAAATTCAGTTCTTTTCATCGGATCACTTATGATTTTTTATCATTTTTTTGATATAATAAAGGAGAAAATCCC
>NZ_AJRG02000039.1:0-1903 GCF_000298715.2 Streptococcus sp. GMD5S | reverse complement strand
TTTTTAAAAAAAGGTTTTACCTTTGATGATGTATTGCTAATTCCAGCAGAAAGTCATGTGTTGCCTAATGATGCAGATTTAACAACAAAATTGGCAGATAATCTGACTTTAAATATCCCAATTATAACAGCCGCCATGGATACAGTCACAGAAAGTCAAATGGCTATTGCTATTGCTCGTGCGGGTGGTCTTGGAGTAATCCATAAAAATATGTCTATTGCGCAACAGGCAGATGAAGTTCGTAAGGTAAAACGTTCTGAAAATGGTGTTATTATTGATCCATTCTTCTTGACTCCAGAACACACGATTGCTGAAGCAGATGAACTGATGGGACGTTACCGTATCAGTGGTGTTCCAGTTGTGGAGACACTTGAAAATCGTAAATTGGTTGGTATTCTAACAAACCGAGATCTTCGCTTTATTTCAGATTACAATCAACCAATCTCAAACCATATGACCAGTGAAAATCTTGTCACTGCCCCTGTTGGTACAGATCTTGCAACAGCTGAACATATTCTTCAAGAACACCGTATTGAAAAACTTCCTTTGGTTGACGAAGAAGGCCGTCTTTCTGGCTTGATTACTATTAAGGATATTGAAAAAGTTATTGAGTTTCCAAATGCTGCCAAAGATGAATTTGGTCGTCTTCTAGTTGCTGGTGCGGTGGGTGTCACTTCAGATACATTTGAACGTGCAGAGGCTCTCTTTGAAGCAGGGGCTGACGCAATTGTTATTGATACTGCACATGGTCACTCTGCTGGGGTTCTACGTAAAATTGCTGAAATTCGTGCTCACTTCCCAGATCGCACTTTGATTGCTGGTAATATTGCAACTGCAGAAGGTGCGCGTGCTCTTTATGATGCGGGTGTGGATGTTGTCAAAGTAGGGATTGGACCAGGTTCTATCTGTACTACTCGTGTGATTGCAGGTGTGGGTGTCCCACAAGTGACAGCAATTTATGATGCGGCAGCAGTTGCGCGCGAATATGGTAAAACAATCATTGCTGATGGTGGAATCAAGTACTCTGGAGATATTGTAAAAGCCCTTGCTGCAGGTGGAAATGCAGTTATGCTTGGTTCAATGTTTGCTGGAACAGATGAAGCACCAGGTGAAACGGAAATCTTCCAAGGACGTAAGTTTAAGACTTACCGTGGTATGGGATCAATCGCTGCAATGAAGAAAGGTTCAAGTGACCGTTACTTCCAAGGTGCGGTCAATGAAGCAAACAAACTCGTTCCAGAAGGAATTGAAGGTCGTGTTGCCTATAAAGGCGCAGCAGCTGATATTGTCTTCCAAATGCTTGGTGGTATTCGCTCTGGTATGGGTTACTGTGGTGCAGCTAACCTTAAAGAACTACATGATAATGCACAATTTATTGAAATGTCTGGGGCTGGTCTAAAAGAAAGCCATCCTCATGATGTACAAATTACTAATGAAGCACCAAACTACTCCATGTAAGAAGTAAAAAAGAACTCCTGAAATCCAGGAGTTCTTTTTGTTTACATAGTTGTCAATTTTGATTTACAGAAATTTTACCATTTTGAATGTTGAAAATACTAAGGTTTTCTGGCAAGTTTTGTAAGTGGTCTAAACTTGTTGTTGTAATGAAGGTTTGGATAGATTGTGAAATGGTTTCTAGTAATTTTAGTTGCCGTGTATTGTCAAGTTCGCTCATAACATCATCAAGCAGTAGTATTGGAGACTCGTTGGTAATACTTTCCATTAGCTCAATTTCCGCCAGTTTTATAGAAAGAACAAGGCTACGATGTTGACCTTGGCTTCCAAAACTAGCATCCATACCATTGATATAAAAAGAAATATCATCTCGATGAGGGCCAACTCCAGTATTCTTTTTAAATAAGTCTCTGAATCTGCTTTTCTCCAAAGCAATTTTAAAAGAACG
>NZ_AJRG02000040.1:0-1868 GCF_000298715.2 Streptococcus sp. GMD5S | reverse complement strand
AATGATTCGTTCCATTGTAATTTCCCTTTCAGTTTCTTATTTTTAATTTTTTGTCTTTTTTCTATTTCCCTTAAATAGTGCGGACGGGAGGTAAAATTATCCAGTGGATGATTTTAGAAAACCATAAAATGAAAGACCTAATTTTCGAGCTCCTCGCTCATTCATTTCTAGGCTCAAGCTAAAATAGTTCCCCGAACTATTTTACTCTCAAAAATTCCGTTCTAGAGAAGCATCTTTGCTTCTCTAGAATACCACTATGGCGGGAAATAGCGTTTCAATGCTCACTTCGTTTGCAAATATTTTATAGAAATCTATCTATTGATGAAGCATAATTTAAAACTGATGACCATATCTACGATAAATATATAAAAATCCCCACGCAAAATAACTTGCGTGAGGACGAAATTCGCGGTGCCACCTCAATTATAGGATTTCTCCTATCTCTCATTCCTGTCTCAGAACTTTCCTGTAACAGGCTGTGCGATAAAGGGCACTCCCTTGAGAATTATGTTTTCTTCTCTCGTTTCAGATGGACCCAACCTTACAGCTTTCTCTGCTTGTTTCCAGCAACCACAAGCTCTCTGGGAAAGAAAGTACTGTAATTTTTCCATCTCTTATTTCTTAGCTTCTAGGTAGTCTGCAATCGCAGCTACGTCCTTGTCTCCACGACCAGAGACATTGATGATGATAATGTCATCTTTACTTAGTTTCGGTGCACGTTTAACCGCTTCTGCGATGGCGTGCGAACTTTCAATCGCTGGGATAATCCCTTCTGTCTTACTAAGAAGGAGCAAGGCTTGAACAGCTTCTTCGTCTGTCGCTGCCACATATTCCACGCGACCTGAATCTTTAAAGTAGGCGTGTTCTGGGCCAACCCCTGGATAGTCCAAACCAGCTGAGATAGAGTAAACTGGCGCCAGCTCTCCGTCTTCCTTAAAGACTGCATAGGTCTTCATACCATCGACAATTCCGACACTACCCTTTGTCATAGTGGCTGCATGCTTGTCTGTGTCAAGTCCGTGACCGGCAGCTTCGACCCCAACCAATTTGACTTCTTCATCAGCCACATACTGAGAAAAAGCTCCGATGGCATTGGAACCACCACCTACACAGGCAATGACGTAGTCTGGTAAACGGCCTTCTTTTTCTAAGATTTGACGACGAGATTCCTCACTGATGACCTTTTGGAATTCATGGACAATGGTAGGATAAGGATGAGGTCCTACAGCAGATCCCAAAACGTAGAATGCTTCAAGGTCATTCATCCATTCTCCAAAGGCTGCATCAACCGCATCCTTGAGAGTTCGCGTTCCCGTTTCAACTGCGTGAACAGTTGCTCCCATCATCTCCATACGGAAAACATTGAGACGTTGACGCTCAACATCCTCTGCCCCCATATAGACATCACAGGCCATACCAAACTTGGCTGCAGCAGCTGCTGTCGCAACACCGTGCTGACCAGCTCCTGTTTCTGCGATCACTCGTTTTTTGCCCATACGTTTGGCAAGAAGAATTTGTCCTAAAACATTGTTGAGCTTGTGAGAACCAAGGTGATTAAGGTCTTCGCGCTTGAGATAAATCTTAGCTCCACCTAGGTGGTCTGTTAAACTTTCCGCAAAATAGAGCGGTGTTTCACGACCAGAATAATCCTTCAAATAATGGCGAAATTCTGCCAAAAACTCTGGATCATCCTTGTATTTGTCAAAAGTCATTTCCAACTCATCCAACAAAGCCTGAATCGGCTCCGGTACAAAACTACCACCAAATTGTCCAAAATAACCTTTAGTTGTCATAAATTTTTCCTCTTTCCATATTAATTCGGCTTTTTGTTTGCTTTTAGTAATAGGCAAGGAGCTACAGATAGAACT
>NZ_AJRG02000041.1:0-1863 GCF_000298715.2 Streptococcus sp. GMD5S | reverse complement strand
TAATAAAAGAAAAGAGTGGCTTGTCCACTCTTTTTTACTCTCTTTATTCGTAGACATTGGACTCAGGCGAGACTTGTGATATAATATAGAAAGCAAAAAGGCAGACGCCTAGAGACTTTATAGGAGAAACTATGTCAAAAGATATCCGCGTACGCTACGCACCAAGTCCAACAGGACTACTACACATCGGAAATGCCCGTACAGCATTGTTTAACTACCTTTACGCACGCCATCATGGTGGAACTTTTATCATTCGTATCGAAGATACTGACCGTAAACGCCATGTCGAAGATGGGGAACGTTCACAGCTTGAAAATCTTCGCTGGTTGGGAATTGACTGGGATGAAAGTCCAGAAACTCATGAAAACTACCGCCAATCAGAGCGTTTGGAACTCTATCAAAGATACATCGACCAATTGCTAGCTGAAGGAAAAGCCTACAAATCGTACGTTACAGAAGAAGAGTTGGCAGCAGAGCGCGAACGCCAAGAAGAAGCTGGCGAAACACCACGCTACATCAATGAATATCTTGGCATGAGCGAAGAAGAAAAGGCGGCTTACATTGCAGAACGTGAAGCAGCCGGTATCATCCCAACTGTTCGTTTGGCTGTTAATGAATCTGGTATCTACAAATGGCATGATATGGTCAAAGATGATATCGAGTTTGAAGGTGGCAACATCGGCGGTGACTGGGTGATTCAGAAGAAAGATGGCTACCCAACTTACAACTTTGCCGTTGTCATCGATGATCATGACATGCAAATTTCCCATGTTATTCGCGGAGATGACCACATTGCCAACACCCCAAAACAGCTCATGGTTTATGAAGCGCTTGGTTGGGATGCACCTGAGTTCGGTCACATGACCTTGATTATCAACTCTGAAACTGGTAAGAAGTTATCTAAACGCGATACTAATACCCTTCAATTTATCGAAGACTACCGTAAGAAAGGGTACCTTCCAGAAGCAGTCTTTAACTTTATTGCCCTTCTTGGTTGGAATCCTGGTGGGGAAGATGAAATCTTCTCTCGTGAAGAACTCATCAAGCTCTTTGATGAAAATCGCCTCAGCAAGTCTCCAGCAGCCTTCGACCAGAAGAAACTAGACTGGATGAGTAACGACTACATCAAGAGAGCTGACTTAGCAACTATCTTTGAGATGGCAAAACCATTCCTAGAAGAAGCAGGACGTTTGACTGATAAGGCTGAAAAATTGGTGGAACTCTATAAACCACAAATGAAGTCAGTGGACGAAATCGTTCCATTGACAGACCTTTTCTTCTCAGATTTCCCAGAACTGACAGATGCTGAGCGCGAGGTCATGGCAGGAGAAACCGTTCCGGTTGTTCTAGAAGCCTTCAAAGCGAAACTAGAAGCAATGACAGATGAGGAGTTTGTGACAGAAAACATCTTCCCACAAATCAAAGCAGTCCAAAAAGAAACAGGTATTAAAGGTAAGAATCTATTTATGCCAATCCGTATCGCCGTTTCAGGTGAAATGCATGGACCAGAATTACCAGACACCATTTTCTTGCTCGGACGTGAAAAATCAATTCAGCATATTGAAAACATGCTGAAGCAGATTTCTAAATAAGTAGGAAAAATATAGGGATATGAGCTCATCCTTTCTTGGAGAGTAAGAGAAGGCCCTTTGAATTAAAAATCAAAAGAGTCAGATAGTCTGGCTCTTTTTGATTGTCTTCCAAGAATTTGTATAGGATGGAAAAAAGTTCTTGACAAAGGGAGAAAAGAAGGTATAATAGAAAGAGTCGAAAAGCTCAAGGTCCGTTGGTCAAGGGGTTAAGACACCGCCTTTTCACGGCGGTAACACGGGTTCGAATCCCGTACGGACTATGGTGTATTGC
>NZ_AJRG02000042.1:0-1847 GCF_000298715.2 Streptococcus sp. GMD5S | reverse complement strand
TTGATAAACGAGCTATGTATATTATGGCCATTGAAATTGCGACTGCTATTGATGGTCAGATTAGCGAAGATGATAAAGAGAGCTGGTTAAGTGTTGAGGAATTTAAAAAACGGCATGAGGATATCCTTTCGATGAGTTATGAAGAAGCTAATGAGCTGAGTTTGGAAGAAATTCCGTTTATGGATGATGTGAGAGACCCAGTTTGGGAAGAAGACGACCGCAGGAATGAAGAATACATTAAAATCCACGGCGAACGTGTTTATGACGACGAGGAAGACGAGTGAGAATATACATCAAAGGTGATTATACTAGAAAAGTGTCATTTGGCTACAGAGAACTCGCATGGAAAATGTGGTTTAAAGAAAGAAATGGTAAAAAAATAAGTTTCTCAAATGTCGGGGATGATGAGATGTTGCAAAATGACTTCTATTTATCTTTACGGTTAGATAAGTGGGGAGCAAGTGGCTCTCGTTGGAAAGATGCCAAGGTTAAAGGTGGCAGTGCAATCAATTCCCAAATGTATGAAAATATTGATTTGGATTATGAAGGAAGTTATGAAAGCGACGGTAGAGAAAAGGGAAAATACCTAAGAATCGCTTCGAATTATCTAGATATATTAACAGTTGATAAGCGAGCTATGTATATTATGGCACTCGAAATTGCGACTGCGATTGATGGAAAAATTAGTGAAGATGATAAGAAAACATGGCTAACAATCGAGGAATTCAAGAAAAAGCACCAAGATATCTTATCTTTAACCTTTGATGAAGCAAATGAGATGAGTTTGGAAGAAATTCAAACGATTGATGCTATTGACGATCCCATCTGGGAAGAATTGGATAAGAAGCGTGAGGAGTACATCCAAATCCATGGTGAACGAGTTTATGAAGATGAGGAAGATGAGTGAGACTATACATCAAAAGTGATTTTACGAAAAAAATAGACTTCACAACTAGAGAGCTTGTTTGGAAGATGTGGTTTAAGGAACGGAAAGGCAAGAAAATAAGTTTCTCCAATGTTGGTGATGATGCCATGCTACAGGATGATTTTTACTTTGGTGTTCGGTTACACAAATGGGCTTCTGTTGATGAAAGATGGGATAAAGCTTCTTTTATAATTCCGAGCAATCCTTGGTTGTCTTTGGAATATGAGAGTATAACATTGGAATTTGAAAAAACTTTCATTACAGAGTGGAGAGAACGTGGGGATTATCTACGTATCGCAACCTCTCATACAGATGTGTTAACAGTTGATAAACGAGCTATGTATATCATGGCAGTCGAGGTAGCTTCTGCAATTGATGGTCGGATTAGCGAGGATGACAAGGAGACCTGGATGGATGTAGAGACTTTTAAGGAGTTGCACAAGGATGTCTTATCACTAAGTTAAGATAAAGCAACCGATATCAGCGTGGAGGAACTGAAAAGTTTGAAACCTGTAGAGGAACCTTTGTGGGATGAAGAAGAACGTCTTCGTGAAGAATACATCAAAATCCATGGTGAACGTGTGTATGACGACGAGGAAGACGAGTGAGAATTTACATCAAAGGTGATTACATCAAAGAAATTCCATTTGATTACATGGAACTAGCGAAAAGGATGTGGTTTGATACTAAAGATGGGAAGACAGTAGATATTTCTTATTTTGGGAATACTCGCCCATTTAAAACAGACCCAACTATTCACTTGAAATTGAATAAGTGGATGCATGATAATAGATGGAATAATGTTCAGTTGAAAGAAGGGATTATCAATAAATTTGGGAGTCATGTATATGAAAATCTTGAATTAGATTTTGAAGACAATCCAGCAACAGACTATCGAGAAAAAGGAGACTGTCTACGTTTA
>NZ_AJRG02000043.1:0-1732 GCF_000298715.2 Streptococcus sp. GMD5S | reverse complement strand
TGGCCTAGCCAGAGAACAAATCGCTCCTCAATTACTATGGACTCGTCGTTTGCCAGATGGCCGTGATATGTGTGCTCAGGAATGGCTGACGGGCAAAATCTTGACCCCTTACGATATGAATCGCAAGCAGATTATCAATATCTTGAACCGCCTTCACCGCTCGCGTCCTTTGATGAAGCAGTTGAGCCGTTTGGGATATACCATGGAAACACCAGTTGATTTGCTACGTTCTTGGCAGCAAGGAGTTCCAGAAATCTTGAAGCAGAACCACTATTTGAACAGTGTGATTGCTGAGCTAGGTAAGACGGTTCCAGGTTTTAGGGAAGATCATGCAACGATTGTGCACGGGGATCTTCGTCATAGTAATTGGATTGAGACAGAGAGTGGACTCGTTTATCTAGTGGATTGGGATTCGGTTCGTCTGACGGATCGTATGTTTGATGTGGCGCATTTGCTATGCCACTACATTCCAGATCATCAGTGGCGCCAATGGTTGAGAGACTACGGCTATAAGTACAATCAGACAGTGTTAGATAAATTGTATTGGTATGGTCAGTATTCTTACTTGAACCAGATTGCCAAATACTGTGAAAATCAAGATTTAGACAATGTAAACCGGGAGATTTATGCCTTGCGCGTCTTCCGTGACAAGTATGGAAAGAAGAGATGAGAGTTAGAAATCGTAAAGGGGCGACAGAATTACTAGAGGCCAATCCTCAGTATGTGGTCCTCAATCCCTTGGAAGCTAAAGGGAAATGGCGAGACTTGTTTGGAAATGATCATCCTATTCATGTAGAGGTTGGAAGTGGGAAAGGGGCCTTCGTATCAGGAATGGCCAAGCAAAATCCTGACATCAACTACATCGGGATTGATATCCAAAAGTCGGTATTGAGTTATGCCTTGGACAAGGTTCTTGAAGTTGGAGTGCCCAACATCAAGTTGCTGTGGGTAGATGGTTCAGATTTGACGGACTACTTTGAAGACGGTGAGATTGATCGTCTCTACCTAAACTTTTCAGATCCCTGGCCTAAAAAACGCCATGAAAAACGTCGTTTGACTTACAAGAGTTTCTTGGACACCTTCAAGCGCATCTTGCCTGAGAATGGGGAAATCCATTTCAAGACGGATAACCGTGGCTTGTTTGAGTACAGCTTGGTGAGTTTTTCTCAGTATGGGATGAAACTCAATGGTGTTTGGCTAGACTTGCATGCCAGTGATTTTGAAGGCAATGTCATGACGGAATATGAGCAAAAATTCTCCAGCAAAGGTCAAGTGATCTATCGAGTTGAAGCAGAATTTTAAGAAATCGCTTGAAAACCAGCTGTTTGAGTGCTTATGCTTTACATAAATTGACAAACGTGCTATACTGATAGTAAGAATATGAGAAAGAGAGGCGGAGAAGTATCTTCGCCTCTTGCTTATGAGGAGGTGGACGCAATCGCAACAATCGTAGAATTAGTCAGAGAAGTTGTAGAACCTGTCATTCAAGCACCTTTCGAGCTCGTGGATATCGAGTATGGAAAGATTGGCAGTGACATGATTCTCAGTATTTTTGTAGATAAACCCGAAGGAATTACCTTGAACGAAACGGCAGACCTGACAGAAATGATCAGTCCTGTCCTAGATACCATCAAGCCTGATCCCTTCCCAGAACAATATTTCCTAGAAATCACCAGTCCAGGCTTGGAACGTCCTTTGAAAACCAAGGATGCTGTCGCTGGAGCGGTTGGGA
>NZ_AJRG02000044.1:0-1557 GCF_000298715.2 Streptococcus sp. GMD5S | reverse complement strand
CATGTATGGAAAATTTAGTAGAGACGGTAGACTCATTAGATGGCTTTATGAACAAGATTGCGGAAGCTTTTAAAAATATGGATACCGATTTAGCAGGATCTATTGAAACGAATGAGATTTATACAGTTTCACCAGAAGAGTATACAGAAAAGAAACGAATCCAACAGAAGATCTATGATGCCTCTGTTTATAATGAGCTCCCCTAACTATTCGCCACTTGAATCCATTTCAAGTGGTTTTCTTTTGCTTTTCTCATCTTCTCACGGTGTCACGCATATGGTATAATGGATTAAGAGTTTATAATCTTTGTTTATCAGATACAAACAACAAATATTCAGGAGGAAGTCAATGAAACAATACAGGAAAAAAATACTAATCATTCTGGGACTTTTTAGCCTTCTTGTTGTGGTTTCTGGAGCCTATCCCTTATATCGCTACCTAACACATGACCGTTATAAAGTGCGAACTCCTGAGGTAGAACCAGCTTCTTATGAGTTTCTAGCTAATAGACAGGGGTTGGTCATTTCTTGGAAATATGTCAATCATAGCAATGAGCAGGAAGCTAATGAAGAACCACTGGAGTATACCAGTGCAATTTATGGGAAACGTTACCTTTCGACAGACAGTAAACGTTTAATTTACAAATGGGACGATAATCGCTTTGATGTCAAGAATCTGAGTTGGGGGGAGTATTGGAAGATTCAGGTTTATGATACCAGTCAGGATGATTTGCCTCGTAAGGAGTATGACCTTTTAAAGGCTGTTGCGGATTATGATTCGTCATACTTTCCAGTTTCAAGTACTTATATTAATTTTGTCACATACAATGATCAAGAGTATCGTAAGGTAGTTCTCCAAAAAACTGGGGGTCATGACCGTAAGGAAGTCCTCTTTAATATGGAAACAGGTAAGCTAGAGGATGTTCCTAAAGAACTTGGGGTTGCTCTTGAGAATAGGTATACATATTTATTTAACCGTTATACAAGTTTGAAAAATTACTATTATAATGATGATTTTATAGATAACACTACCTGTCTTAATCTCTCACAATCTGTGATTGAACAGTCTTCAGATTGGCTCTTGAGGGAGAAATACCCAAAAGCTTATGACTTGATGAGTAAAGAAAAAGGAAGTCTCTATTTTTTAACTAACGAGACAGATGTTAAGCTTTTATCAGATATTTTTAGCCTCTTAATTCCTAAGGACCGTGATTTATTTGATAACCTCACGGTTTATGGAGAGGTAACTAGGGACGGGAAGGACCATGTGGTTCACTCTTATGAAGAGTTTATCAATGTCTTGAAACCAAAGGAGGAGTTGAGTAATGTCCGTTAAGCGAATTCAGCCAATGCGAATTCAAAGCATTAAGGCGAGTATCAAAGTTTCGACAGATGAGATTTCAAAGGGGATGTCGACTATTATTGACTCATCAGTCACAAGTAGTCTAGAATCCTGTGCTGGTGTCGCAAAAACATGTATGGAAAATTTAGTAGAGACGGTAGACTCATTAGATGGCTTTATGAACAAGATTGCGGAAGCTTTTAAAAATATGGATAC
>NZ_AJRG02000045.1:0-1554 GCF_000298715.2 Streptococcus sp. GMD5S | reverse complement strand
GAGTGAATTCCCAGGTGCCTACGAAGTGGGCATCTGCTCCATTGATGGTTTCTGATGCCTTGTCGTAGGCCTTGAAGCTCCAAGTACCTTCTGCCGTCTTCACTTCTGTTTGGCTTGGTTGTGTTGGCGTTACTTGAGTACCATTAGACAAGTTCTTTTCTGTTGCTGGAAGCAGGTCTTTCACTTCTTGTGGAAGTTCTTTGCCTGGGGTTCCACTCACAAACTCATGATGTTTTTCATAAAGGAGGGCCGTGCTTACCTGATTAGAAGGAGCTGATAAATTATCAACATGCAATGTTACAGTATTGTCAATCTTTCCAGAACCTTTTTCTTCTACTTTTTTGTTTGTAGTAGTATTATAAGTTACAATAATTTCAGCAGAAGAATTTGCTTTTATGTATTCAGGTGTCATTTTAACAGTAACAGTTTGACCATTCTTTTCAATAGTATAATCACGCCCTTCCTGTAAAGTCACTCCACCTGATTCCACTTTAAGTCCTTGATAATTAAGGCGCTCATCAAATTTCTGAACCATTTCGATAGATGAAGGCGTTGCTAAAATGTCCTTACCTGGAACCGGAACTTTAAACGTAGCTTTATAGGTTACATCTTGTCCTTCCTTAGCTGGAATCTCTGTAGGATCCACTGCTAGAACAGGGCTCGGATCAATTTTTTCAATATAAAGACCAAAGACGGCCGAAGCAACCTCTGTTGATGAGTAACCAAAATTCATACTATTACTATTTGATCGAAGGGCAAAACCAGAGATATTGTTCTCAGAATAGCTACCGCTTGTAATCTGAGTTGCTACCCAAGCAGTTCGATCTCCTTGATCTTCCTGTCTTAAGACATTGGCATTATTCATCAAACGAAGATTAACATCATTTTGATAATCCTTAACATAGAAGGTTTCCTTCAAGTTGTTGGCATCCATTGCATCGATGTCTGTTGGCTTCATAACCAACTTCAAATCTGTCTCGGAACCATCTGCATAACGCAACTCTGCTGTTACATCCGCATCAAGCCAAAAAGCCTTATTCATAATGTAGTCATGAGCTGCATCTACATAGGGAACATTCCCAATTTCAAAAGCATTATTTTCCCACAATTCTGAAATAGAGAAAAATTCAACAGTAGATTTTTGAGCACTATTCATCTCAGATTCTGCCTGAGCAGTGTTTAGATAGTGAAGAGTTACCTTATTGAATTTTAAGTAAGCATCTACTTGCTTACCATTAACTGTCCCAATATTTGTGAATTTTAGAGAAAGAGGATTTTCAAAAACTTGATCCTGTTTTTTACTTTTATCTACTTTAAGAGTAAAGTTCTCCATCTCGCCTGGATAGGCACCACCCCAGAGATATTCATAGTGGGGATTCGATAAATGAAACTGATCAACAGCCTGTGATTTAGATAAAACACTAAAATTGTTGATGTTCAAATTAAACTTACGAATATCCAAGGTTGAGATATCCGTTCCGTTTTTTATTTCTTCTAAAGCCGCATAAGATTGAAGCGGAATAAGAAAAATAGAAAAAAGTAAAACGACTAGTC
>NZ_AJRG02000046.1:0-1550 GCF_000298715.2 Streptococcus sp. GMD5S | reverse complement strand
TATTTAGCAAGTTTAGCTGAAAGACGAGCTTTATCGCGGCTTGCTTTGTTTTTATGAATCAAACCTTTAGTTTCTGCTTTGTCGATAGCTGAGCTAGCAGCACGGAAAAGTTCTTCAGAAGGGTTTGCTTCGAAAGCTTTGATAGCAGTACGCATAGCTGATTTTTGAGCTGAGTTTTTTTCGTTTTGTTTAACGTTCAATTCAGCGCGTTTGATAGCTGATTTAATGTTTGCCAATGTTCTTACCTCCATATTTACTAACTATACTATTATATCTGAAAACTTATGTTTTGACAAGGGGAAATTATTTTTTTAGGTAAATTTCATCGATTTCATGGTTTTTAGTCTTGTGGAGAATAACCTCAGCACGATTCCTTGTCGGTTCGATATAGTTTTGTAGATTTGTGAGATTAATGCTGGTCCAAACCTGGTGAGCAAAGGCTTCAACTTCTCCAATCGGCATTTGCGTAAAGCGGTGGTAGTAGCTGTTGGGATCATTTTGGGCAAAGCTGAGCAGCTTTAAGAAACGATCCAGATACCAGCTTTCAATGTCCTCGACAGCAGCATCCACATAGATGGAGAAATCAAAGAAATCAGTAATGTAAAGGCGCTCATTTTGAGGGTTTTGAAAGACATTGATGCCTTCGACAATGACAAAATCAGCAGCTTTGACACGTTGTTTCTCTCCAGGAACGATGTCATACACTTCATGAGAATAGACAGGAATATCGACATCTTGCCCATTCTTTAGGCGGTCAAGAAAATTCAGCAAGGTTTCCATATCATAACTTTCAGGAAAACCTTTGCGATTTAAGATATCTTGGTCAATCAAGGTTTGATTGGGATAGAGAAAACCGTCAGTTGTCACCAATTCTACAGTAGCATCCGGGAGAGTACGTGATAAAAGAATCTGAAGTAAGCGACTAGTAGTTGATTTTCCCACAGCAACACTACCAGAAACCCCAATGATAAAAGGCTGAGATTTACTTTCGCGTTGGAGAAAAATTCCTTTTGAAAAGGCCAAATCATCCTTGGTGCGCTTGTAAATATGGATAAGATGAACTAGGGGAAGATAGACATCTGTTACGTCCTGTAGACTAATCTGGTCATTGAAACTCTTGATGGATTCTAACTCTTCCTCTGTCAAGGGAGGGGTTGTTTTGCGATGCAATGATTGCCAAGTCTGGCGACTGATTTTTTCAAAATGTAAAAATTCGTTGGTCATTTGTTTTCCCCTAGATATTTTGTTTATCATACCATAAAAAGCTAAAAAGATAAAGCGGTTTCTTGATGGTAGTAAGTCAATATCGTATAATAGAGGTAGATGGAGGTTGAATAATTTAATGATGAGATAGGGAATGGTTTCTGAAGACTTATCAGTTATTAAAAGTGAGCTTTTGGGTTCGCAACTTATAGGAGGTGTGTCATGAAAATATTAAAAAGTTATATATTGGAACTCTGTTTTATTCTCAGTTTTTCCTTACCTTTTATAAAAGGAGCGAATGCGGATAATGGTAGACGCTTTGTGGAAATCTATTACGGTTTTACTTT
>NZ_AJRG02000047.1:0-1533 GCF_000298715.2 Streptococcus sp. GMD5S | reverse complement strand
GACTAGTAATAAAGACAATAATAGCATAAGGATTGTGATGACGGATAAACTGAGCCACTTCAAAGCCTTTTTTCTCGATTCCATGAATATCGATATCTAGGAAATAAAGCTGGTTTACTTCATCATTTTCGATATATTCCTTAAACTCACGAACTTTTCCTGTTGTCTTATATGAAATAGGAATATTCGATTCTTCCGAGATTTCATTCAATATTCTCTCTAGTCTCACTTGATGTTCAATAACATCTTCTAAAATTAATACTTTCATTCGAATTCCCTCTTAAATCTAATAATTTGTCTAAATGTGTTGTCTTCCATCTCTGTTTCTAAAATAATGTTGTCATACTTATCTAAAATCTCTTTAACATTATTAAGTCCTAAACCTCTATTTCTTCCCTTGGTAGAGAAACCTAAGGCAAATAGATCCTCTGAAGGCGTCATAGTGATTTTGCATGAATTCTGGATAACTATAACTGTTTCAAAATCCATTTTAATGACTGCAACTTCCATTTGTTTCAAATAACTATCTGCAGCCCCTTCAACAGCATTGTTTAATAAAATGCTCATTATACGAACAAGATCAAGTAAATCTATTGACAGTCTAGTAATGATATCCTTTACTTCCAATGTAAACTCTACATCATTTTTTCGTGCATAGACAATCGATTGAGCAATTAAACTTCGTAAAGCAGAATCTTCTATATTATTTAAATCAAAGTAAGTATATTTTTCTGACCTCAATTTCTGATTTGCTTTTACTAGGACTTCATTGTAAACCCTGTTAATTTCTTGTAAATCTCCACTGTCAATCGCCATTTGCATGCTAACAAGCATCCCTGCATAGTCATGACGAAAACCTCGAATTTCATTATACAACTCCACAATTTCATCAGTATAAGTCTGTAAATGTTTTTGTTCAAATTTCTTTTGTTTTAGAGCAATCTCTTTTTCAATTTGAACCTTGTGAGAATTCATTGCAAAGAAAATCAATAACAAGCAAATAAAAACAATGGTTGATAAAATACTTCCGAAGCTATTTAAATGATGAGTTGTACTTACTATATCTGAAATAAACAATAAGATATGCAAACCAAAGAAAGCAACTATTACTTTTTTTAAAAAAGGATACAGATAATCTTTATCAAAATATTTAATATCCAGATGAAAATAACGAATTATTATTAGAATAGAAAAATAAGTCATCAACAATACTACGAAAAGAAATGTACTTTTATAGTGTAATACTACTTCATCTCCTGTTATAGAAGATAAGGTTACGGATATAAAAGTATGAGTACTGTGATATAATAAAGATAATAGTAAACTGATAAAAATAGCTTTGTATTTTTCAGACTTCTTTAACTTTCTTAAATAAAGGTACACAACCAAAGGAAATAAAAATTTAGACAAAGCAAAACTATTAGAAAATACTAGTGTAATAATTTCTTCAAGTATAAAAACTGAGATGCATGTATAACAGAAAAAAACAATTTGTTCTTTTCTATTTATTTTACAGATCCATTCATAAATTTT
>NZ_AJRG02000048.1:0-1459 GCF_000298715.2 Streptococcus sp. GMD5S | reverse complement strand
TTTCTTTCATGATGTTGTAAAGTTTTTCATTTCCCATAATGACGACATCAATAACTCGCTCATCTTCATAGTCAAAATGATTTTGACGGAGAACAGAGAGACGTTCATCTGGACCAAGAGAGATGTGACCAGTTGTTGGCTCGATATCACCAGCTAAGATTTTTAAGAATGTAGACTTCCCAGCACCATTAGCACCAATTAATCCGTATGTATTTCCTTCTGTAAATTTGATATTGACATCATCAAAAAGTTTGCGATCACTAAAACGTAGTGAAACATCAGATACTGTAAGCAATGTTTTTCTCCTATAATATGTAATATATTTATTCTACTAGAAAAGAGAGAAATATTCAAATTTTTGTTTGTCAATTTTGTGTCAATTAAGTTTACAGGTTTATTTACAATGAGTTAGTTGTTTGATTTTAATAATTTTCTGTTATTTTAACAAAAAAATGCTATAATTGAAGAGACCATTTCGAAGGAGAAAAAAATGACAAAACCCATTATTTTAACAGGAGATCGCCCAACAGGAAAACTGCATATTGGACATTATGTTGGGAGCCTTAGAAACAGAGTATTACTTCAGGAAGAAGACAAGTATGAGATGTTTGTTTTTTTGGCGGACCAACAAGCATTGACAGATCACGCCAAAGATCCTCAAACGATTGTAGAATCGATTGGGAATGTTGCCTTAGATTACCTAGCAGTTGGATTAGATCCAAGTAAGTCAACTATCTTTATTCAAAGCCAAATCCCAGAGTTGGCTGAACTATCTATGTACTATATGAATTTGGTGTCACTAGCTCGTTTGGAACGAAATCCGACAGTAAAAACAGAGATTGCTCAAAAAGGGTTTGGAGAAAGTATTCCGACAGGATTTTTGGTTTATCCGATTGCGCAAGCAGCAGATATTACTGCCTTCAAGGCTAATTATGTTCCTGTTGGGACAGATCAGAAACCAATGATTGAGCAGACTCGCGAGATTGTTCGTTCTTTTAACAACGCATATAACTGTGATGTCTTGGTGGAACCGGAAGGTATTTATCCAGAAAATGAGAGAGCAGGACGTTTGCCTGGTTTAGATGGAAATGCTAAAATGTCTAAATCCCTTAATAATGGTATTTATCTAGCTGATGATGCGGATACGTTGCGTAAAAAAGTCATGAGCATGTATACTGATCCAGACCATATTCGGGTTGAGGATCCAGGTAAGATTGAAGGAAATATGGTTTTCCATTATCTAGATGTGTTTGGTCGTCCAGAAGATGCTCAAGACATTGCAGATATGAAAGAACATTATCAACGTGGTGGTCTTGGTGATGTGAAGACGAAACGTTATCTACTTGAAATATTAGAACGGGAACTTGGCCCTATTCGTGAGCGCCGTATCGAATTTGCTAAGGATATGGGAGAAGTGTACAATATGCTTCAAAAAGGTAGTGAGAAAGCGCGTGAGGTT
>NZ_AJRG02000049.1:0-1454 GCF_000298715.2 Streptococcus sp. GMD5S | reverse complement strand
AGCAGCTTCTAAAAACTAATGAAAAAAAGGTTCTCAAACATGGGAACCTTTTTCTTTTTGCAAAGAATCATAACATCAACTTCTCAAATAAACAAAAAAAGCCTATCGACCAAACAATGAAGCTTGATACAATAGGCTTTTTGAAAATTCATTATTTAACAGCGTCTTTAAGAGCTTTACCAGCTTTGAATGCTGGAACTTTAGAAGCTGCGATTTTGATTTCTTTACCAGTTTGTGGGTTGCGACCTTTACGTGCAGCACGCTCACGAACTTCAAAGTTACCGAAACCAATCAATTGAACTTTTTCACCAGCTGCAAGGTATTCAGTTACTGCTGCAAATACAGCGTCAACTGCTGCTGCTGAATCTTTCTTAGTCAATTCTGTAGCTTCTGCTACTTTAGCGATCAAATCTTGTTTGTTTGCCATGTTAACAAATCCTCCAAATAATTTCTAATTAACAAATATAATCATATCCTAAAATCGGCTATAGGTCAAGTCAAAAACACTATTTTGACCATTTTTTCTCTATTTTTTTAGGAATTGTAGCGAATTAGAATTGCCCAAGCATTCTCTCCAGTATGAGTTTGAATAATAGAGCCAGTTTCCAATACAGAGATTGGTTTCTCAACATAAGGTTGCAATAATGCCTTCATCTCATTCGCCCATTCGTTCGTTCCAGCATAGGAAATTCCAATTTCTGCTACTGATTTTTGGGAAAGAGTATTGGTTAATTCCTCAAGCCACTTTTTGAAAGTTTTCGCTCCACGTCCTTTGGCGATTGGTTGGAGTTCGTGGTTCTTCATCTGCATTACTACACGAATGTTCAAGAGTGAGCTTAGTAATCCTGTCACACGTCCAATACGACCACCCTTAACTAAGTTTTCTAGCGTCGAAACACCGATATAAAGTTCTGTATGATTTTTGACGTCCTCTACATGAGCTAAGATCGTTTCTAAGTCTTTACCCTCTTTGGCAAGTTTTGCGGCTTCAACTACTTGGAACTTCATTGCTTGATCTGTAAAGGAACTATCAATAACCGTTACATCAGCAGTTGAGAGGCTTGCCCCTTGGCGAGCAGCTTCCACAGTTCCAGACAAGGCATGGGACATGTGAATGGCGATAATTTGACTGCCATCTTGACCTAGCTCTTCAAAGACCTCAGCAAACACTCCTACAGGGGGCTGGCTTGTTTTAGGCAGATTCTTACTTTGTTGCATAAGATGAAGAAATTCTCCCTCTTTCAAATCTGCATCCGAATAAAGCACACTATCAATCATAACTGATAGAGGGACAACGGTGATATTTAATTCTTTAACTACTTCTGGTTCGATAGTAACAGAAGAGTCCGTTACAATTTTTACTTGTGTCATAATTCAATCTTTCTATTCTTCTCGATAGGATTGGGATTTTCTCCTTTATTATATCAAAAAAATGATAAAAAATCATAAGTGAT
>NZ_AJRG02000050.1:0-1149 GCF_000298715.2 Streptococcus sp. GMD5S | reverse complement strand
CCCAAATGTCTTTATTATTTAATTACTGGACCAGTATAACAGAATTTGAAAGCCCTAGCAAGATATTTGACTGGAAAATATATTTATATAGTTTGTTTGTTCATTCTTTTAATCTACATAAAAGGATTGAATTTATCCTATAATTCATAACCAATATCAAAAAAGGCTAATTCTAAAGCTACTGCTTGATTCCAGCGTTGCTGAAGTTCTGTCAAATCTTCTCGATTTTTCCCGACACGATTGAGTTCGTCAACCAGAAATTGAACCCACTCTGTAAAGAAAGGACCTCTGTGGAGATTGACCCATTCTAAATGAATATAGGCTTCAGGTAGAGCCAAATCTTTAGAACCCCAGTCTAAATAGAGACCTTCTGCAATGACCAGCATGACCAAAAGATGAGCATAGTCTGATGAAGCCACAGCAGAATACATTAGCTCCTGAAACGCTTTTGTTACAGGGTGCAAGGTCACTTCTAGATAGTCATTCTCTGCTACTTTTAACTCTTTGAAAGCCTTTTGGAAATAACCATCTTCATCTGCTTCAAGAAAGCCTAGTTGTTTGGCAAAACGAAGTTTGGATTCAAGCTGGTCTGCGTGAGCTACACAAGCTCCCAGCATGGATAAGAAAGCATCAAAGAAATGATAATCTTGAATCAGGTAGTCTTTTAAGACCTTATTCTCAATTGTCCCCGCAAAAAGTTCCTTGACAAAACGATGATTGATTGCAGCCTGCCAATCCTTCTGACTGCTTTTTAATAATTCTCCAACGGTCAAACCTGGCTGAAATGCATAGTCTTGTGTTTCCATATTTATTTTTCCTTTCTTTACTCCTTAGTAATCAATAAAATATCAAGAGATACCAAGCAAAATCGTAATTCCACTTGATACTTTTAAAGAACATCGAGGGCATTTGCAGATAGCTACCTAAACAAGCCTATCCAGTTTGTATAAACAAAAAAACTCCAATTACAAACGAGAATTAGAGTTTACCTTACAAGATTAGACAGTTTCCTTCAACATAAGAAAAAAAACTTTTCACATTTCCCTTCGCCAGTATTAACTGTATCAGGTTCAATGGGTATCATCTCAGCCTAAAGCACCCCAAATGTCTTTATTATTTAATTACTGGACCAGTATAACAGAATTTGAA
>NZ_AJRG02000051.1:0-1139 GCF_000298715.2 Streptococcus sp. GMD5S | reverse complement strand
CGATATTCATGGAATCGAGAAAAAAGGCTTTGAAGTGGCTCAGTTTATCCGTCATCACAATCCTTATGCTATTATTGTCTTTATTACTAGTCGATCTGAATTTGCTACCTTAACGTACAAATACCAGGTATCAGCCCTAGATTTTGTTGATAAAGATATCAATGATGAATTGTTCAAAAAACGCATCGAGCAGAGTATTTTTTACACTAAGAGCATGCTGCTTGAAAACGAAGATGTTGTAGACTATTTTGATTACAACTATAAAGGAAATGATTTGAAAATTCCTTACCATGACATTTTGTATATCGAAACCACAGGAGTTTCTCATAAACTTCGGATTATTGGTAAGAATTTTGCTAAAGAATTCTATGGAACTATGACAGATATTCAGGAAAAGGACAAACATACCCAGCGATTTTATTGCTCCCATAAATCTTTCCTTGTCAATGTGGGAAATGTGAGAGAAATTGATCGAAAGAATTTAGAAGTTGTTTTTTATGAAGATCATCGTTGTCCTATTACCCGTTTAAAAGTCCGCAAACTAAAAGATATTCTAGAGAAAAAATCTAAAAAGTGATTGACAATTAGTAAGAAATTGATATAATGGTTATATCTGCTACAGATAGATGGTCCGTTGGTCAAGGGGTTAAGACACCGCCTTTTCACGGCGGTAACACGGGTTCGAATCCCGTACGGACTATTTTATCCGCCATAGCTCAGTTGGTAGTAGCGCATGACTGTTAATCATGATGTCGTAGGTTCGAGTCCTACTGGCGGAGTTAGATAAAAAGAACACCACTGGTGTTCTTTTTTAGTTTACATCACCTAACATTTTCATAAGGAAGTCTGTCATTTCTTGCGGACTTTCTTTTTTTCCGTGAGCAATCCAAGTCTGGCAAACACCAAATAGAGCATTTGTTAGATAAATGCTACTGTATTCTAATTCAATTGGAGTGAGTTGTAGTTTCATAAAGCGTTTCTGAAGGTCGGTGCTAAGCATGATGTGAAGCTTATTTCTCAAGAAATTTTGGATTTCTTTTGTCCCATTTTCAGATAAGAGTGCAGCTAATAGTGGCTCAGACTCTAAATATTCAAACACTTCTAAAATAGCATCTCTTTTGTGATGAGCATGTTTTTGG
>NZ_AJRG02000052.1:0-1035 GCF_000298715.2 Streptococcus sp. GMD5S | reverse complement strand
CAGATTTGCTTGAGCTGGCTGAGGCGGATTCGCTTGTGCTTACTGAAGCGGATTGACTAGAGCTCAATGATGCAGACTGGCTCGAGCTGACTGAAGCTGACTCACTCGCACTTACAGAAGCGGATTGGCTGGCACTCACTGAAGCGGATTGACTAGAGCTCACTGACGCTGATTGACTCGAGCTCGCTGATGCAGATTCACTTGCACTTACTGAGGCGGATTGACTTGCACTTGCAGATGCTGATTGGCTGGAGCTTGTAGATGCAGACTGACTTGCACTCACTGAAGCGGATTGACTAGCACTTACCGAGGCTGATTGGCTGGAGCTTGTAGATGCAGACTGACTTGCACTCACTGAAGCGGATTGACTTGCACTTACTGAGGCTGATTCACTTGTGCTTACTGAGGCAGACTGACTAGCACTTACCGAAGCTGACTGGCTGGCACTCAATGATGCAGATTGACTAGAGCTTACTGAGGCAGACTGACTTGCACTTGCAGATGCTGATTGACTTGCGCTCGTTGAAGCTGATTGGCTAGCGCTCGCGAAGGCGGATTGACTGGCACTCAATGAAGCGGATTGACTGGCACTTACTGATGCGGATTGGCTCGAGCTTACGGATGCTGATTGACTTGAGCTTACGGACGCTGACTGGCTAGCACTTGCAGATGCTGATTGGCTCGAACTTGCTGAGGCAGATTGGCTGGCACTCAATGAAGCCGATTGACTCGAGCTTGCTGAGGCTGACTGGCTGGAGCTTACTGAGGCAGACTGGCTCGAGCTCGCTGAAGCGGATTGGCTGGAGCTTACCGATGCTGATCGACTCGAACTTGCTGAGGCTGACTGGCTAGCACTTGCAGATGCTGATTGGCTCGAACTTGCTGAGGCTGACTGACTCGAGCTCAATGATGCAGACTGGCTCGAGCTGACTGAAGCTGACTCACTCGCACTTACAGAAGCGGATTGGCTTGAACTTACAGATGCAGATTCGCTTGAACTTACAGATGCTGATTGGCTTGCACTCAATGAAGCTG
>NZ_AJRG02000053.1:0-1000 GCF_000298715.2 Streptococcus sp. GMD5S | reverse complement strand
CCCGTCAGCCATTCCTGAGCACACATATCACGGCCATCTGGCAAACGACGAGTCCATAGTAATTGAGGAGCGATTTGTTCTCTGGCTAGGCCAGGTAGGATTGGAGAGGTGTTCATTTTTACAAAGACGCGCTTCCCATCAGGGTAGCTTCCCATATAAGCTTTGCCGCTCTTCCCAGGGATAGGGGTCAGCGTTAGCTCATTATCACCCAAGTCCATTTCTTTCCTCCGTATAAAGTTTCCTTACTATTCTACTAGTTTTTGGTCTATTCGTCAACCAATCTTTTTAGTTGGTAAGGCAAATAAAACAATTGTAGGAAGAGACTAGCCCCTACAAGAGCCAACAAGGCTATTTTCTCTTGAAAAACCACTGCTCCGACCAGTAATTCTAACAAAAGAACTGCACTTCCCACACCGACTACAATCTGTTTCAACCCTTTCTCCTTCTCCCCTTTTTCTAGTGGAAAGAGCTGGGTCAAGTATTGGTAGTCAAAGGCATGATAGAGGGCCAGTAACTGAAAGAGCAAGAGGTAGTTAAATAGAACCACCACTGCTGTCGCAATCCAAGATTGCTCGATAAAGAGCAAAGCTAACAAGGATAGGAGCAAAAGACGCAAACTGAGGGCAAAGAGGTCTCCATTTCGCAAGTAAGAACGGAGATAGAGGTTTTGCCAAATCTTGCTCGGCACTTTCTGAACTGCTTTAAGGATGAAATCCAGATAAGCGCGACGTTTGACACTATTTGAAACGCCCTTGACCTGAGTAAAGAGAGCAAAGAAACGAAGCAAAACTTGCTTGCGCTTGCTTTCTTGGGCAATGACATAATCCCAATCCAGCCCAGTTTCAGTGAAAAATTTGCTGGCTTTTTGGCGAAAAAGGAGGTATTTCCCAGCTCCTAATAAAAGCACATAGACGAGAAAGACTGGCAAGCCATAGCCCATGGCTAAAAACAAGGGTGCAAACAAGAGTAAAAAGAGGGTTTGAACAATTGTCCAGAAAAC
>NZ_AJRG02000054.1:0-925 GCF_000298715.2 Streptococcus sp. GMD5S | reverse complement strand
ATCTATGAGAGCCGATTGCAAGATTTGAACTTGTCTGAACGCACTAGCAATGGAAGCTTTATATCAGACACCATTTCAGATGAAGAAGTTTTCGATGCTTACCTCAAAGAAGTCTTTAAAGAAGATAAAGCAAATTCTTAAAAAGAATCAGTCCAGAGGGCTGATTTCTTTATGTTGAAAAAATTTTCAGAAAATTACAAATAATACTTGAAATTTTACTAGAAAAGTGTAGAATAGAACACATAGTTTGAATAGTATAAAGGAGAAACACATGACAGTTGCAATTGATTGGGAAAACCTTGGATTTGCTTATATGAAACTACCTTACCGTTATATCGCTCACTACAAAAATGGTCAATGGAATCAAGGAGAATTGACAGAGGATGCAACCTTGCATATTTCAGAGTCTTCTCCAAGTCTCCACTATGGACAGCAAGCATTTGAGGGATTGAAAGCCTATCGTACCAAGGACGGCAGTGTTCAACTGTTCCGTCCTGACGAAAATGCTAAGCGTTTGCAACGTACTTGTGACCGTCTTTTGATGCCACAAGTTCCGACAGAAATGTTTGTAGAAGCTTGTAAAGCAGTTGTGCGTGCAAATGAAGAATACGTCCCACCATATGGAACAGGTGGAACCCTTTATCTTCGTCCACTTTTGATTGGTGTTGGGGATATTATTGGGGTTAAACCAGCAGAAGAGTATATTTTCACCATCTTTGCTATGCCAGTTGGTAACTATTTTAAAGGTGGTTTAGTCCCAACCAACTTCTTGATTCAGGATGAATACGACCGGGCAGCTCCAAATGGTACGGGTGCGGCCAAGGTAGGTGGGAACTATGCTGCTAGTCTCCTCCCAGGTAAAATGGCCAAGTCACGCCAATTTTCAGACGTTATCTACCTAGACCCATCTACTCATACAAAGATA
>NZ_AJRG02000055.1:0-854 GCF_000298715.2 Streptococcus sp. GMD5S | reverse complement strand
TTCTTCAAGTATAAAAACTGAGATGCATGTATAACAGAAAAAAACAATTTGTTCTTTTCTATTTATTTTACAGATCCATTCATAAATTTTGCTAATAATGATAAAATAAAAAATAGCTATCCCTAATCCAAATAAATCCATTACTCTCTACCTTTATTTCATTACTTTCTTCTTGGAAAAATAAGATTACGAATTGTTTCTGAAATTCTCCAATCTCCACCCCGAATCTCCTGCAATTCTGCCTCTGTTACCTCTTTAAATTGTTCCAACTTTACTGTATTTTTCATAATGAAATCTCCTGTATTATTTTTCCTTGTAAGTTAACTTACACACCTATTATACAAAATGAAGACCATGTAAGAAAAAATTCTTCCCAACTGTACATTTTTGCACCTGAAACGCACTTTTTTAAGAAAAAAGCTGGGATTTACCCCAGCTTCGCATCTAAAATTGATCCCAGCAGGATTCGAACCTGCGACCGTTCGCTTAGAAGGCGAATGCTCTATCCAGCTGAGCTATGAGACCTAACATGACCATTCTATCAAAAAACAAGAGCTAAGTCAATCTTCTATTTGTGGTAAGGAGAACCCTGCTGAATTGTAAAAGCACGGTAAATTTGTTCAACTAAAACCAATCTCATTAACTGATGTGGTAATGTCAGACGTCCAAAACTGACAGAAAGATTGGCCCTATTTTTTACAACAGGAGCTAGACCCAAACTCCCTCCAATGATAAAAGTAAGTGTTGAATATCCTTTGATAGAAGCTTGCTCTAGTTGCTTACTAAATTCCTCTGAGGAGAGTGTTTTTCCTTCAATGGCTAGTACAACGACAAAGTCTCTTTCTCCAACCTTA
>NZ_AJRG02000056.1:0-758 GCF_000298715.2 Streptococcus sp. GMD5S | reverse complement strand
GATTGCAGACGAACTGTTTTTTCCTGACTATGATAATTTGTAGTTCCCGATAGATTGTAATGTATTTCTAATAATTGAAAGAGATTGAAGAAAAGGTTTTTTGACTAGGATTCTTCAGTCTTTTTCATTTGATCATCACTTTGTAAACGATTTACAATTCAAGCCAAATTATGGTAAAATAGTTTTATGAGTAAAATGTATTATGCAGAAAATCCTGATGCTGCTCACGACATTCATGAGTTGAGAGTGGAGTTGTTGGGAGAAAACATGACCTTTTTGACGGATGCGGGTGTTTTCAGCAAGAAAATGGTTGACTTTGGGAGTCAGCTCTTGCTTAAGTGCCTAGAGGTCAATGAAGGAGAGAAGGTCCTTGATGTGGGTTGTGGTTATGGGCCATTGGGTTTGTCGTTAGCCAAGGCTTATGGAGCTCAGGTAACCATGGTCGATATCAATAATCGTGCCTTGGACCTAGCGCGACAAAATGCTGAACGTAATAAAGTAGAAGCAACGATTTTCCAATCCAATATCTATGAACAAGTTGAAGGGAAGTTTGACCATGTTATTTCCAATCCGCCGATTCGAGCGGGCAAACAGGTTGTTCATGAGATTATCGAAAAGAGCAGAGATTTCTTGAAAGACGGAGGAGATTTAACCATCGTCATTCAGAAAAAACAAGGGGCTCCAAGTGCTAGAAATAAGATGGAAGACGTTTTTGGAAGTTGTGAAATTGTAAAGAAAGATAAGGGATATTATATCCT
>NZ_AJRG02000057.1:0-698 GCF_000298715.2 Streptococcus sp. GMD5S | reverse complement strand
CAAGGAGATTGACGAACGATGATTGGTTGGATAAGCCCATTTTCTTTGATTGACTGAGCTAATTCCTTTAGTTTATCTGCATCAAATTCTTTCCGAGGTTGGTAAGGATTCTTTTGTATTTCAGAGATAGAAATCATTTCAAATTTTTCCATGATTCTACACTAACATATCTTTTACTTTCTGTAAAGTTTTCTTTACACTGATGTCAATTAAGACTCTAAATCACTAGAATTCTTATCTAGTTTAATTGAGGTTGTTTCCTCCTTACCATTACGGTAGTAGGTTACTTTGATAGTATCTCCAATAGCATGATTGTAAAGAGCGTGTTGTAGGTCTGTTGATGAAGCAATCTCTTTATCGTCAACTTTGGTAATGACATCGTATTTTTGAAGATGTCCATTTGCTGGCATATTGTTTTGAACAGATCGAACAACTACACCTGAAGTGAGGCCACTTGGAATGTTAAGTTTTCTAAGATCACTAGCTCCAACATTTGATAGATTGACCATTTGAATTCCAAGGGCAGGACGAGTTACTTTACCATCACTTTCAAGCTGTTTAATGATATTTTGTGCATCGTTTGAAGGAATTGCAAAACCAAGACCTTCTACAGATGTTCCACCATTACTTGCAATTTTACTTGATGTTATACCAATTACTTGTCCTTGAATGTTTACAAGTGGACCACCAGAGTTACC
>NZ_AJRG02000058.1:0-660 GCF_000298715.2 Streptococcus sp. GMD5S | reverse complement strand
GTAAAACAGAAGTGAAGACAGCAGAAGGTACTTGGAGCTTCAAGTCCTACGACAAGGCATCAGAAACCATCAATGGAGCGGATGCCCACTTCGTCGGTACTTGGGAATTTACCCCAGCACCAACTTACAAGGCAACACATGAATTTGTCAGCGGAATCCCAGGGAAAGACCTTCCACAAGGAGTGAAAGCCTTGCTTCCAGCAGACCAAACCGACTTGAAAGATGGTAGTCAAGCGACTCCAACTCAGCCAAGTAAAACGGAAGTGAAGACAGCAGAAGGTACTTGGAGCTTCAAGTCCTACGATAAGGCATCAGAAACCATCAATGGAGCGGATGCTCACTTTGTCGGTACTTGGGAATTCACCCCAGCACCAACTTACAAGGCAACACATGAGTTTGTCAGCGGAACGCCAGGAAAAGAACTTCCACAAGAAGTGAAAACCTTGCTTCCAGCAGACCAAACAGACTTGAAAGATGGTAGTCAAGCAACTCCAACGCAACCAAGCCAAACAGAAGTGAAGACGGCAGAAGGTACATGGAGCTTCAAGTCCTACGATAAGACATCGGAAACAATTAATGGATCAGATGTTAAGTTTATAGGTACATGGGAATTTACAGCAACTCCAGTTCCAACAGTGACTCATAAAGCAGTTCACGAGT
>NZ_AJRG02000059.1:0-633 GCF_000298715.2 Streptococcus sp. GMD5S | reverse complement strand
TAGTTTGCTTCTTCTTTTGTAAATTTTCCAACATAAGAAGAAGTTAGCCACTCATAAATCTCTGTCTTTGATAAATGGTTATTCTTTCGGTATTTTCTTGCTGTAATCAAGGCATTTGCTTTGTAATCTGCATTCAAGTGATCGATGGCATACTGCGCTGCTGAACTTGAAAAACCATTCCACGTTAATTGGTTATAGAGATCTTTTTTTGACATATGTAAAACCGAATTATAGCTTTTCGCTCTATTTAAAGCAACATTGTACTGCTTCCCATCTAGTTTTGGTTGCCGCACACCATCGTATCCTACATAGTGACGGCCACCATCTACCCATTTATCCCTAGCCATTTTACCATCTGATTCAACATAATAACGGCCACCATCTACCCATTTGCCCCTTACCATTTTGCCTTCAGAATCAACATAGTAACGGCCACCATCTACCCATTCATTCTTGGCCATCTTTCCATCTGATTTGAAATAATAATTTCCTACCCATTTATTGCGAGCTTGGCTGCCTTCTGATGGTAGATTAAGTTTTTGAATTGCATAGTTTGCTTCTTCTTTTGTAAATTTTCCAACATAAGAAGAAGTTAGCCACTCATAAATCTCTGTCTTTGATAAATGGTTATTC
>NZ_AJRG02000060.1:0-615 GCF_000298715.2 Streptococcus sp. GMD5S | reverse complement strand
ACTATGCTGCTAGTCTCCTCCCAGGTAAAATGGCCAAGTCACGCCAATTTTCAGACGTTATCTACCTAGACCCATCTACTCATACAAAGATAGAAGAAGTCGGATCAGCCAACTTCTTTGGAATCACGGCAGACAATGAATTTGTTACGCCATTGAGTCCATCTATCTTGCCATCTATTACCAAGTACTCTTTGCTTTACTTGGCAGAACACCGCTTGGGCTTGACTCCGATTGAAGGTGATGTTCCAATTGATAATTTGGATCGTTTTGTAGAGGCAGGTGCTTGTGGAACAGCAGCGGTTATTTCGCCAATTGGAGGCATCCAACATGGCGATGATTTCCATGTTTTCTATAGTGAAACAGAAGTAGGTCCTGTGACACGTAAACTCTATGATGAATTGACTGGTATCCAATTTGGTGATGTAGATGCACCTGAAGGATGGATTGTCAAAGTGGACTAAAAGACATGAAGTAAAGAAGAACTCCATAGCAGTTGTAAGGACTGAAATGGAGTTTTTTCTTGCTAGTTTGAGCATTTTCTTGTACAATAGAAAAAGTGAAAAGAGGTACAGTATGAGTAAAAAAGATAAGAAAATTGAAATTCAATTAACGGAT
>NZ_AJRG02000061.1:0-517 GCF_000298715.2 Streptococcus sp. GMD5S | reverse complement strand
TGATTTTAGCATGGGCATGAATAACGGTGGTGTGATCTTTTCCTCCGAATTCTTTTCCGATTTTTGGAAGACTGTTATCTGTCAGTTCTCTAGCTAGGTACATGGCAACTTGACGCGCTAAAACGATGTTTTGAACTCGTCTCGTTCCCTTCATTTCTTTGACACTCACTCCATAAAAATTACCAACTTCAGTTTGGATTTTCTCAATTGGAATAACAAGTATCTGGCGGGCGTCTTGCTTACGTGCTCTAATAGCTTCCGCAGCAATATCAATAGTAATATCCTTAATCTTCTTCACTCTGGCAATTAAAGTGATATCGTTGATTGCTCCTTCCAATTCTCGAACATTTGAATCAAATTGACCAGCCAAATATTCCAGAGTATCACTTTGGAAATGGTAATCCAAATGCTCTGTTTTACTTTGAAGAATGGCGATACGTGTCTCAAAGTCAGGAGGAGTGATATTTTGCGTCAATCCCCAGCTAAAGCGCGTGACAAGTCTTTCCTCAAGACCTTC
>NZ_AJRG02000062.1:0-507 GCF_000298715.2 Streptococcus sp. GMD5S | reverse complement strand
AGACGAGAAAGACTGGCAAGCCATAGCCCATGGCTAAAAACAAGGGTGCAAACAAGAGTAAAAAGAGGGTTTGAACAATTGTCCAGAAAACCAGTGAACTCACCGTCTGTCCTTTGAGGTAGGACTTTACCTCCTCTTCACTGACTAAGAGAAAGAGTTTATCCGGTCCTTCCATGTAGGTCGCGATTCCTCCCCAAGCCAAAAGCAAAGCAGATACAATTCCCAAAAACAAGAGGATAGGCCAATGATTTTCAGGAAAATCTTGCAAGAGTTGACTGTACTGGTAGGCTAGAAAACCGATGAGAACAAGCAGGAATAAGACAAAATGGTCATTGAGAACATAGCGCAGATAACCGACGCACTCCTTACGAAAAGCCTGCTTTCTCTTTAAAAACAAGTCTTTCATCGGTCCTCCTCTTTGGTCAGAGCCAAGTAAATATCATTCAAACTCGCTTCAGGCATGCCAAAGGCTTCGCGCAGTTGCTGGAGGTTCCCCTGAGCCCTCAC
>NZ_AJRG02000063.1:0-10902 GCF_000298715.2 Streptococcus sp. GMD5S | reverse complement strand
CAAAGCCTTGGTGAGTACGGGCATCCAGCAAGGTCACATGAAGTTACAGGCCAAATCCTTAGCTCTCCTAGCAGGTGCTAGTGAGTCTGAAGTTGCTCCCCTCGTTAAGCACCTCATCGCAGATAAAACCTTTAACTTAGAGACAGCCCAGCGCTATCTCGAAAACTTAAGATCATAAAAAACTCAGACGAATTCGTCTGAGTTTTTTGTACTTAAATACTTTTTCCAGGTAATAGGGTGACTGGTAAGAAGTAACCAGTTGTCGCGACTTCCTTGCCTTCGATCTTCTGCAAGAGAAGATCAACAGTGAGTTGGGCAATCTCTTCCAAGGGTTGCTTGATGGTCGCCAGTTGAGGGTAGTAGTTTTCGATAAAGTAAGTCCCATCATAGCCGATGACTTTGAGCTCTTCAGGAACAGAGATTCCCAGTTCCTGAGCTATTTTGATAACCAAGATGGCTGTCAGATCATCTGAAGCAAAGATAGCATCTGGTTTCTGATGAGTCAAGATATTCTTGATTTCCATTTCCTTTCTGACGGGAGAAAAGTCACTCGAAACATTGATAATAGGCGCTTTTGGGAGTACAGAGGCAAAACCAGCATGACGCAGTCCAGTAGGCGAATTGGAATTGTCATTCCCTGTAATCATGATAATAGACTGGGCACCTGTCTTGACCAAGGTTTGGGCAGCGAGAACCCCGCCACCGTAGTTGTCAGAGGAGACAACAGGAATGTCTGGAGACAAGTTTCGGTCAAAGGAAATGATTGGCGCTGTTACACGATTGTAGTCTTCAATTCCCAAGTTATGACTACCAGAAATGATACCGTCGACCTGATTGGCCTCTAGCATTTCGATGTACTCCCGTTCCTTCTTAGAGTCGTGCTCGCTGTTACAGATGATGGTCTTGTATCCATTTTTAAAGAGTTGGTGTTCCAACTTATCAATCAATTCTGCATAGAAAACATTGGAAATATTTGGGAAAATTAAGCCAATCAACTTAGCTGATTTTCCTTGGAGGCTACGAGCTAAATTGTTGGGCTTATAGCCCAATTCTCTCATGGCTTCATTGACCTTGAGAATGGTTTTTTCAGACAGATAACCTTTTTTATTGATAACCCGAGAAACGGTAGTAGGGCTGACACCAGCAAGTTTTGCGACATCAGTTAGTTTTGCGACCATAATCTAATTCATAGTAGGTTCCGGTTGGGTTTCCAGATTTGATCAGGATACCATTTTGATCGGCATTCGGAAAGACGCGACCAGAAAATACTTTTTCTCCTTTATTGATAAAAATTTCAAAAACAGAATTGTCGATGAAGATGTTAGCAGTAGTAGTTTGCTTGTCGATTGGGCAAGAACGAGTGCTTCCAAATTCTTGGGCGTACTGCTCACCAGCCTGGCTACGATCCACTGTCACTTGACCATTTACAAGGTCAAAGTTGATTGAAAGTCCCTTGCCTTCTTTGTCGGCAAGTAAGACAATCTCGCTCTGGCTATTGGCTTCCAAGTTGAGCTCGAGTTCATAGCTGTTATTGGTTTGAGCACGATTTGAAAAGGGTTCTTCAGAGACACGAAGGTCCTTGATAGCTGCGACAGGGTATTGGTAGAGTTTGCCATCTTTGATAGTGAGTTCCTTGACCAATGAGAAAGTTCCTTGGTGGTCAAAACGATCAGATGGGTAGACTACATCTGGTAGTCCAAGCCAACTAACTGCTAGAGAGCGTCCGTCTGGAGCGTTGAAGGCTTGCGTTGCATAGGCTTCGAAACCATAGTCTAGATTTTGCAATGGAGAGACATCTACCATTTTAGCATTTTCAGGATCAAAAGAAGCCCCGATTTTGTACATGTTTGGATAGATATTATCATAGTCTAGAACACTCTTATCCAATCCTTGCGGGCAGTAGAGAAGTACAGGTTGTTCACCGATAAAGACCAGATTTGGACATTCCATCATATAGGCAGTACGGTCGTTGGCAAAGTCTAGGTCACCAACTGCTTGCCAGTTGGTGTAATCATTATCTATAGCCTTGTAGAGACGAACAAAGCCTTTTTTCTCCAAGTCCTGTCCACCCACGATAGCATAATATTGCCCCTTAAAGTTGAAAATTTGTGGGTCACGGAAGTGATCAGTAGAGTCTGATGGCTGGTCAATCAAGATCTTGTCAATTTTTGTAATCTTGCCATCCTTATCTAAAAGAGCCCCGATCTGGTAGGGGTGACGGATCCAGTTTTCATCACGGACATTTCCAGTATAAAATAGGAACAACTGATCGCCAAACTGCATGGCAGAACCAGAGTAGGCACCGTGGCTATCTAATGGAGTATCTGGCAAAACTTTGACTCCAGTTTCTGTAAAGCGCACTAAATCATCACTTTCAAGCTGCACCCAAGACTTCAACCCATGTGCTGCACCAAAGGGGAAGTTCTGGTAAAAGAGAATCCATTTGCCATCGAAATAAGAAAAGCCATTTGGGTCATTGAGAAGACCTATTTTAGGCTCGACATGGTAACGAGTATGCCAAGGAGATTGTGCCATCGTTTCCTTGATTTGTTTGATTTCATCATTAGACCAGTCTTCATAGCGTCTATAACGGCGCTCAGTTGTCCATTCCATTTTATCTTTCCTCCTAAAGTTCTACTACCTTAATAGTAAACGTTTTCGACCAAAAAAGCAAGTCTTTTATGTTAAAAAATAGCAAAAAATGTCAAACGGTTGCCATAAATCAAGTAAAGGAAATCTAACAAATTTTCACGAAAAAATGAAAGAAAATGTAAATAAAAACCTTTATTCCTCAAGTTTAAAGATATTTTTTTGAGGAAAAAGAGAATTTCCCTCAAAAACGAGCAAAAATAATCAGAGGAAAAAGAAAGGGAATAAAAATTTCTGCAAAACGCTTGACATATTTTAGAAACATGATAAAATAATAGTCGTAGGGCGGATAAAATCGCTTTCAAACACTTTACAAAATTTTATATAAGGAGATTTTTGCAAATGAACAATCAGGATATTGCAAAAAAGGTCATCGAAGCCCTTGGTGGACGTGAAAATGTCAACAGTGTAGCTCACTGTGCGACTCGTCTACGTGTCATGGTCAAAGATGAAGGGAAAATCAAGAAGGAAGTGATTGAGAACTTGGATAAAGTTCAAGGAGCTTTCTTTAACTCAGGCCAATACCAAATCATCTTTGGGACTGGTACAGTAAACAAGATGTACGACGAAGTGGTTGCACTTGGTTTGCCAACCTCTTCTAAAGAAGACATGAAGGCAGAAGCTGCCAAACAAGGAAATTGGTTCCAACGTGCTATCCGTACTTTCGGTGACGTATTCGTACCAATCATTCCAGTTATCGTAGCAACTGGTCTCTTCATGGGTGTTCGTGGTCTCTTGACTGCTCTTGGGATGACACTTCCAGAAGATGTGACAACTTACACTCAAATCTTGACTGATACAGCCTTTATTATCTTGCCAGGATTGGTTGTTTGGTCAACCTTCCGTGTATTCGGTGGTAACCCAGCCGTTGGTATCGTCCTTGGTATGATGCTCGTATCTGACTCACTTCCAAATGCCTGGGCTGTTGCTTCTGGTGGTGAAGTAACTGCAATGCAGTTCTTCGGATTTATCCCAGTTGTAGGTTTGCAAGGTTCAGTTCTTCCAGCCTTCATCATCGGGGTTGTCGGAGCTAAATTTGAAAAAGCTGTTCGTAAAGTTGTTCCAGATGTACTTGACCTCTTGGTAACACCGTTCGTAACACTCCTTGTAATGTCAATCCTTGGATTGTTTGTTATCGGACCAGTCTTCCACGTTGTTGAAAGTTACATCCTCATTGGAACAAAAGCTATTCTTAACTTGCCATTCGGACTTGGTGGTTTCTTGATTGGTGGAGTTCACCAATTAATCGTCGTATCAGGTGTTCATCACATCTTCAACTTGCTTGAAGTTCAATTGCTTGCTGCTGACCATGCTAACCCATTCAACGCTATCATCACAGCTGCCATGACTGCTCAAGGTGCTGCGACAGTAGCCGTTGGTGTGAAAACTAAAAATCCTAAACTTAAAACACTTGCTTTCCCAGCTGCTCTTTCTGCCTTCCTAGGTATTACTGAGCCTGCTATCTTCGGGGTTAACTTGCGTTTCCGTAAACCATTCTTCCTTTCATTGATTGCTGGTGCAATCGGTGGTGGATTGGCATCTATCCTTGGACTTGCTGGTACTGGTAATGGTATCACAGTCATCCCTGGTACAATGCTTTACATTGGTAACGGACAACTTCTACAATACCTTCTTATGGTAGCTGTATCATTTGTACTTGGTTTTGCTCTTACTTACATGTTTGGTTACGAAGATGAAGTAGAAGAAGTTTCAGGAGCAATTTCTGAAGCTGAAACTGACCGTTTAACAGAAGAAGCAGTAACTGGTACTGTGGTTTCACCTAGCGAAGGTGTTATCCAAACACCAATCGTTGGTGACGTTGTTGCTCTTTCAAATGTGAATGACCCAGTATTCTCAAGTGGAGCTATGGGACAAGGTATCGCCGTGAAACCTAGCCAAGATGTTGTTTATGCACCAGCTGATGCTGAAGTAACAATCGTCTTCCCAACTGGCCATGCTTATGGATTGAGAACAGCTAACGGTGCTGAAATCTTAATTCACGTTGGTATCGACACTGTTTCAATGAACGGTGAAGGCTTCAACCATAAAGTTGCCCAAGGTGACAAGGTTAAAGCTGGAGATGTTCTTGGAACATTTGACTCAGCTAAGATTGCTGCTGCAGGTCTTGATAACACAACTATGGTTATCGTAACAAACACTGCAGACTTTGCTTCAGTAAATCCAGTTGCTTCTGGATCAGTTGCTAAGGGTGACGCAATCATCGAAGTTAAAGCTTAATAAAACAAAAAAACGAACAAATGTCATGTTTGTTCGTTTTTACTTGGATGGTAAGATTTACAGAGGAAAATCTAAAATATTGAGAAATCTAGCCCTTTAAAATGTGCTATAATAGAGAAAACAAAGATAAGAGGTTTATCATGACAAAATTATATGGAAGCTTAGAAGCGGGCGGTACAAAGTTTGTCTGTGCTGTCGGTGATGAAAACTTTAATGTTGTGGAAAAAACACAATTTCCAACAACAACTCCTATCGAGACTATCGATAAAACCATCGAGTTCTTTTCAAAATTCGATAATCTTGCTGGTCTTGCTGTCGGTTCATTTGGTCCGATCGATATCGACAAAAACTCAAAAACCTATGGCTTTATCACAACGACTCCAAAACCTCACTGGGCAAATGTAGACCTACTTGGGGCTCTCCGTCGTGCCCTCAACGTACCCATGTATTTCACCACAGACGTAAATAGCTCTGCCTATGGTGAAGTAGTTGCTCGTAACAATGCTGGTGGCCGTATCGAAAACTTGGTTTACTACACGATCGGTACAGGGATCGGTGCAGGTGTTATCCAACGTGGTGAGTTTATCGGTGGTGTCGGTCACCCTGAGATGGGTCACTACTATGTGGCTAAACACCCAATGGATGTAGAAAAAGAATTTAACGGCGTCTGTCCTTTCCATAAGGGTTGTTTGGAAGGCTTTGCGGCTGGACCAAGTCTAGAAGCTCGTACAGGTGTTCGTGGCGAAAACATCGAACTCAACAGCTCTGTCTGGGATGTTCAAGCCTACTATATCGCTCAGGCTGCGGTCAATGCTACTGTGACTTTCCGCCCAGACGTCATCGTCTTTGGTGGTGGGGTTATGGCCCAACAACACATGCTGGACCGTGTACGTGAGAAATTCACTGCTCTTCTAAATGGTTACCTACCAGTACCAGACGTGCGTGACTATATCGTGACTCCAGCAGTCGCAGGCAATGGTTCTGCCACACTTGGGAACTTTGTCCTTGCTAAGAGTGTCGCAAAATAAAACAAAGAAAATATCCGCTTGGGAAACCAAACGGATTTTTCTATCCTCAAAACATCTGCCAGAAGAAATCAATAATATAAGTCAAACCATAAGTATAAACCACTAGGGTAAAGGGCTTGGTCAAAACGATGATAATCATATAGCGTTTGAAGGTCATCTTGGTGAGGGCAGCCAGCATGCAGAGAAAGTCAGCTGGACTGACAGGCCAGATCATCATAAAGATAAAGAACCGCTCGAAACGATTGCCCTTATCTAGCCAACCAATGTACTTGTCATAGGTACGCTTGCTGACGACCGACTGAACAAAGGCAGCTCCATAGAGACGCACGAGGTAAAAGATAATGGCACAGCCAATCACGATGCCGATATAGTTATAGATGGTTCCGATGATATGGCCGTAAATAAAGACCCCAGCCACTGAGGTCAAAGCTCCCGGAATAATCGGAACAACAGTTTGTAGGATCTGTAAAAAGATAAAGAGTGGTGGCCCCCAGACTCCAGCTTGCTGGATAAAGGCTGATAGGGTTTCCTTTGATTGTAAAACACCCGCCTGATAGGCCCAAATACAGAAAATCAAGGTGCCGACTCCCCCCACGATAGATGAAATATTGATGACTTGCTGTAGAAGGGGAGAAACAGCTTTCATTTGCTTATCCTGTGACATGTAAACTCCTCATAGATAGTATGATTCTACTATACCATATTTTGTGGAGAAAAACTATCTGGATTATCTGACTGGTGAAATAAGTGTGGTAAAATGAGAATAAGAAAATGACGGTATAGAATGAGGGGTATCATGTTAGGTTTAAACTTTAAAGGAAGCTGGCGCCAATATCAAAAACAGGTCTTGGATCGTTTTCAGGACTATCAAGCAGACGGTCATGTTCATCTAGTGGCCGCTCCAGGGTCTGGAAAGACAACCATTGGTATCGAGCTAATCGCTCGTTTTGGTAACCCAGCCCTCATCTTAGTTCCGACTGTCACCATTCGTGAACAATGGGTGGATAGAATACAAACTGCTTTTCTAGAGGATGGTCAGAGGCTTTCAGACCTCGTTTCCCAAAACTTAAAGGAGATGAAGACATTAACGATTGTGACCTATCAGGCTTTTCATAGCGCCATGAACCAATTGCAATCACAAGAAGATGGAGAAGCAGAGGATTTTGTGGGGTTTGATTTGCTTGCAAGCCTAAGAGCTCAGAAAGTTGCGACTCTTTGTTTGGACGAATGCCACCACCTGCGCAATGAATGGTGGAAAAGTCTGGAAGCCTTTCGCAAGCAGTATGGACCGCTGAAACTCATCTCCTTGACAGCGACACCACCTTATGACAGCGAGCCTGAACTTTGGGAACGCTATATCCGTATGTGTGGGGAGATCGATCAAGAAATCACGGTACCTGAACTAGTCAAGGAAGACACTCTTTGCCCTCATCAGGATTTTGTCTATATGTGTTCACCAACAGCTGAAGAGGCGGAACGTCTCAAACGGTTTGAGGAGACTAAGTGGGACTATATTCATCACCTTATAGTCGATCCTGATTTTCAAACATTTGTAGCAGGCTCTAAGGTCCTCAAAGGGGATATTTCATCTGATTTGCTCTTAGAAGATCCCAAGTACTTGTCTGCTATATTGATTTATATACATTCTCAGGGGTTAACGATTTCTCCCTCTTTACAAAATTTACTGGGAACCCAGAAGCTTCCAGCATTGACCTCCTACTGGCTGGAGACGCTGTTGCAGAGCATACTCTATCAGACACCAGATTGGTATAAGGATCCAGATGGATATAAGAAAAAGTTAGAGGCTGACTTGAAGGCGCGTGGGTTGGTGGAAAAACGTCAGGTTTATCTGGTTAAGTCCAAGGCTTCCGATCAGCTTTTAACCCAATCTCTAGGGAAGTTGTCTGCCATTGCCGATATCTTTTTGACGGAGTATGAGAGTCTAGGTCAGGAACTGAGACAGTTAGTACTAGCTGACTATATTCGCAAGGATTTTGCCACCTATCTGGGAGATAATCAGGCAACCATTTCTCAGTTGGGGGTTCTCCCTTATTTTGAAAGCATTCGTCGAAAAGCTCAGGAACAAGAGATACCTGTGTCTTTGGCTGTCTTGTCAGGTAGTGTCGTTATTTTGCCTACCGATGTGGCAGCAGAGTTTAAGGAGCTCTTGCCTCAGGTTCCTCTTAGTTTCTCACCTATTGGTCACTTGGATCCAAAAGATTATGTGCAGGTTAGTTTTCCGAGCTCAGCTAAGGGAATCGTAGCGGCAGTGACGGAGCTTTTTCAACGAGGGCGGATTCAAGTCCTAGTCGGAACCAAATCTCTCCTTGGAGAGGGTTGGGATGCTCCTTGCGTTAATTCCCTAATCCTCGGAAGCTTTGTGGGGAGCTTTATGCTGAGTAACCAGATGCGCGGGCGTGCCGTTCGTATCTGGCCGGGACATCCAGAAAAGACCAGCAACATCTGGCATCTGGTAGCCGTTCAAGCGCAAGCACTCATCACTCTTCCTGGTGAGGAGCCTAGACCAGAGAGCAATCAGGATCTGCAGACCTTGTCGCGACGGATGGAGCATTTTCTTGGATTGGCCTATAATCAGGAGAGTATTGAGACCGGTTTGGATCGTTTGGATTTTCCAAAGCCCCCTTTTAAGAAAAATCAAATTAGTGAGTACAATGAGCGAGTTAAGAGTCTCTCCAAGGATCGATCAGGCTTGAGACAAAAATGGCAGGAAGCTCTTGTCGTAGCGGATCAGTTCGAGGTAGTTACAGAAGTCGCAACTCAAAAACAGAAAATTCCAGTCATGCTCTTTCTTGATGCATTAAAATGGGTTCGCATGTCATTGCTCTTGTTGGCAGTGGATTTGTTGGTCTTGCTATTTAGACTGAGACTGATCGGTGTTTGGTGGCTTACGACAGCCTGTCTCCTCTTTTTGGCCTTTGCCTCTTGGCGTTACCTCCGCTATAAGAGTCCTTATAAACGATTGCAGTCTCTGGGTGAGCAAATCCGAAAGGCTATGCTAGATTCGGGGCATCTAACGGATGATCAATCCCGTGTTCAGGTAGAGGATGACAAGGAAAACTACATGGTCTTTGCCTATCTCAAGGGAGGAAGCATGAGGGACAAGGAGTTGTTTGCACATACTTTGGGAGAGTTCTTTGCTCCAGTGGACAACCAGCGCTATCTCTTGAAGACAGAGAAAGTCCGACAAGGTCAGTCACCTTACTATGTCGTGCCTAGTCTTTTTGACAAGCGCAAGGAAGAAGCGCAGAAATTCCTCGACTTTCTGACACCGACTATCGGACGCTATCATCTCGTCTACACACGAACAGAGACCGGAAGGAAAATCCTTCTAGAAGCTCGTATCAAAGCTCTCTCTAACAAAAACGACCGTATCTTGACTAAGAAGAAGGTTAAAAGTCAGTTGGAGTAGGGGAGGTAGCTATTCGAAGTTTCGAAGATATGAATTTACTAAAGTTTATATGCATTCTAAACTTAGAATGGCAAGAAATACATAAATTTATGAGCATTCTAAGCTTCGGATAGTCTATCTGAGAAAGTTTTGAGGTCTTCGAAGTTTCGAATGATCCTCTTTCCTAAAGTTTAGATGTATTCTAAAGCTAGAAAAGTTAAAATCTAAAAATAGTAAGAGTCTCTAGCTGACAGACGGAAATGTTTCCAGTCAGATAGGGATTTTTTATTTTGGAAATAAAAGATTTGCCCTGAGAAGTACATTTTAGATGGAAATATTGACAGTTCAGAGGAAGGGGGACAAATCTTTTAAAGTAACTGTTAGAATGGATTTATAAATTTAAGGGAAAACTCCTTTTTGAAATAATGAAAATAGAAAGGTTATCATCATGACAAAAACATTCACTATCCGCCCTCTAAGCTACACCAACTTTACCAACCGTGAGTTTGAAAGTCTCATGGTTGACACGGGTCAACTACTAGAAGTTTTTGCCAAGGCACATAAGGACGAGCCTATGTATAGCAAGCACCTCGATTCCTTCAAGAGCAAGCTAGCAGACTTCCAAGGCCAACTCGCTATCGTAGAAAAGAAAGAGACGACGAACCTAACCGAAGTCGATCGCAATCGTGACAGTGCCCTAGTCGGTCTCTTTACTCTTCATAGGGGCTTTGCTAAGATCAAGGAAAGCAAACTCAAAGAAGCCCATGAGACTTTGAAACCAGTCTTTGCCAAGTACAAGGATATCACCAAGCATAGCAATGATGTGGAAACGGCAGAAATCAAGAGCCTGCTCAAAACCCTGAGTGAAGAACCCTACCAGACGGCAGTTACTAGTCTAGGATTGACACCTATGCTCCTTGCAGTCACTAGTGCGCAGGAGGAATATGATAAGGTGGAAAGTCAGGCGCGTGCGCATAAGTCTGCTAAGGAAGTCGGGAAGACCAGACAAGTCCGTACCGAACTAACCAGCATCTACGACCTCTTTATGCGCTATACCGCAGCCAGCGCAGAAGCTTATCCAGAAAAAGAGCACCTGACCAAACTTCTCAAGGATCTAAACACAATCCGAGATAGCAAACGCCGATTGACTGGTTCGACTAAGAAGGATAAGAAAGTGAAAGTAGAAGAAGCAGAACGAGTAGCAGGATAAAGATAAACGTCTTTAGATATATTATTATCTAAAGGCGTTTTTGGGTGGATTCGTGGTATAATTTAAATGATATAATAATTTTGTTTGGCTAATTAAAAACATTAGATAGGGGTGCGGATTTGAATAATGATAAAAAATTAGATGAATTATCCTTTTTGATTTTATTGCAGGAAACTATGGAGTTAAAACAAATGTTATATCAGCTAAACAATTCTAATGATGATTTTGATAGATTTGAAATATCTATACCATTTCTCCCTATTTTATCATCCATCTGTTTAGCTTGGGTGGAAAAATTTGAGAAACATAAAGAAATAGTAAATTTACCAGATATTAAAGGTATTGATTTTGTCACATTATTAAAAAAA
>NZ_AJRG02000064.1:0-9903 GCF_000298715.2 Streptococcus sp. GMD5S | reverse complement strand
ACTTCATGTGACCTTGCTGGATGCCCGTACTCACCAAGGCTTTGAGGGCCGCAAAGTTTTGGGCGAGACCGATAGAAACGATAATCTGAGCTAAGGATTTTAGTCTCGTTTTTCCAATCAAAAAATGTTGAGCATTTAGTTCTGAAAATCTCTAAGAAAACAGATGCAAGACAAATTTTCTTATACTCTGCTACAAGTTTTTTACCCAACTGATGTTATTGTTACCAAATGTCTCCATGATGACTTCATTCGATTTACTTGTCTTCTCCTTTGTTATGTAAGATGTCTTCTTTGACACAAAATATGCTTTTTTCCTATAAAAAAACACTCCTATCTCTAATTTACCAGTTTTCAATAGGGAGATTTTCTTATATCTCATTTTATGTAGTCAATCCCCCGCGTGTGCGGGAAAAACTTGACTTGTTTAAGGATAGAGTAAACGTGGATAGGATCATCCCCGCGTCTGCGGGAAAAACTTGCTTGATGGCTACAAAGGAAAAATTGGTGGAGGATCACCCCCGCGTGTGCGGGAAAAACTGGGCCATCTATGAGATGGGGCTAGATAATCAGGGATCACCCCCGCTTCTGCGGGAAAAACATAACTTCCATAAAGCGAATACAAGCATCTGTAGGATCACCCCCGCGTCTGCGGGAAAAACAGAGGGATTGTCCAGCTTGTGGATGTGTCTACAGGATCACCCCCGCGTCTGCGGGAAAAACAGAGGGATTGTCCAGCTTGTAGATGTGTCTACAGGATCACCCCCGCGTCTGCGGGAAAAATAAACATGAAAGCCAGTTCAATTCCTGTATCCAGGATAGGATCATCCCCGCGTGTGCGGGAAAAACTCCATTGATAAGCTAAAGTTGCTAAAAATACTGGGATCACCCCCGCGTGTGCGGGAAAAACCAATTCTTCATCTTTTTTAAGAAGTGAACTTAAGGATCACCCCCGCGTCTGCGGGAAAAACAGTGGAGCAGTCAAACCCAATCGGCTTCTATCAGGATCACCCCCGCGTGTGCGGGAAAAACGTAAGGATTGCAGCACTTGAAACGTCTTGCGTAGGATCACCCCCGCGTATGCGGGAAAAACTCACCCTCATGGTCATTGATAGTCATAATCATGGGATCACCCCCGCGTGTGCGGGAAAAACCTACCGTCATTCTTACCGATGACCAAGCCCTCAGGATCACCCCAGCATGTGCGGGAAAAACAAAGGCATTAAAAAGCCCTCTTTACTATACCCAGGATCACCCCCGCTTCTGCGGGAAAAACCACGGTTTCTATTTCAACGGTCAGAAGCAAATGGGATCAATCCCACGTCTGCGGGAAAAACACAACCATTCAAAAGGTCATTTTCTTAGACCCAGGATCACCCTCGCATATGCGGGAAAAACTTACTTGTTTCTTTCTTATTATCTTCAATCGTAGAATCACCCCCGCGTGTGCGGGAAAAACTTCAAGTGCCTTGATTTGCTTATCCTGGTCTTGGGATCATCCCCGCGTGTGCGGGAAAAATATATCAGACATCTTGAAGATGGTAAGAGTCTTGGGATCACCCCCGCTTCTGCGGGAAAAACGGATATCCACCCCGTTCGTACAAGTGAATTGTGGGATCACTCCCGCGTGTGCGGGAAAAACATTTGACTCAATATGGGAATGTCAATCGTGTTAGGATTACCCCCGCTTCTGCGGGAAAAAACCTGCCAAAATGACAAGGATGCTGACTGCACCGGGATCACCCCCGCGTGTGCGGGAAAAATAGGCTATAATCAGTCACCAAACGGAAAGTCACGGGATCACCCCCGCGTATGCGGGAAAAACAGATTGGCAAAGAATATCGCAAGAGCAGTGGTAGGATCACCCCCGCGTGTGCGGGAAAAACTGTTCTACGTAAATAAAGCTGACACGATCACTTATTTTAGGAAGTTCTCGCAGAGATGTTTTCTTCGTTCCACTTTTTTTTACCATGATTCGTTTCCCAATGGAATAACGGTCATTAAACCAAAACCGTATGCTTTTTTCTTTCCCATTCCTTCAGTCAAAAGCTTCTTAAAAAGATCTGCATCACTAACTGTTAAGACCCCTTCATAAACAACCTTTATCAATCGGATAGGTTTAACAGCTTTTTTAAACACCTCATAACCACGTTCAACGATTGAAAAATCTTCTTTTATCAGTGAGAATCCATTTTTGTCAGAGCGTTCTACTAGATAATTCATCTGATGTTCACTCGTAATATGAGGTTTTACAATACCTCTTTTAAGATTATCTGGTGATACTAAGGAAATAACTGGATTAAGCACCACTCGAAATTTCATTCGGCTACCAGTATAGATGTTATCTAAAAATTGTTGATAATCCTTGGTTTGAGCACTACCAGCAACCCCATATTTTTCTAATCCTTGTAAATCAGGTTTATTTTTACTAACAATAATCAGGTAATCTTTATCTTGGATACGATCTATACGCCATAATTTTCTTGTTCGAATAGATTGTTCCATTTCTTCTGGAAAACTCTCTTCTACCCAAGCATGATATGCGCCTATATGTGTTAAGCGCCTAATTTTTCGGCGATTGGTCCGATCAATTTCTACTCTTGAGATATACATACCATCAATCTCCTATACTCTTAAAAACATCATGTGCCGTATTTTTATCTCGAAACGAATTCCGAACTTGAACCAGTTCTCTAGTTTCATACCTATAGCCAAATCTTCTCCCCTTTTGTGAAAAAGACTTGACAACATCTTGTCTCAATTGATAAATACCTCTATCGGTTAAATGTCTATCAGAATAGATTTCTAAAGTTACGGCATCCATAAACTTTCTCTTCATAAACCATGGTGAAGCTTGCCATTCAAGAGTTCTCAAACTTTCAACTGCTCCAATCTCAGTTTCACCTAAGATAAAATCTGCAGTCAACGGCAGAGCCCTTCTTCCCATAAATGGTTGGAAATAGGGATTTCTCAAAGCTTGTAAAATCATTTCCAAAAACTGCTCATTATTATGAGAAAGAGCCACTACAAAAACAGCATCTTCTAAATAATAACGATTTGTGACATAATTTCGTTCAAACTTTCCTTTTTCTGTATACTTCTGTGCAATATGAAAATCTCTGAGTAAATTTCCTTGTTGATCCACTCGAACTGCAAAATCCAGCTCGTTTAAACGAACAATTTTTTCATCATCGTCTCGACGATATCCTAGACTTGAAGCAATCAACCCAATAACAGAACTCTTAGAAGGATAAAAATCCGTATGTCTTGTTTCGAAATGTGAACTTGTCCCCCAAGATTGCAAAGGACCAGCAAATTTCAACAAAATAGTCTTCATGCCATTCACCTATTTTTTGAGGAATTGTTCTAAGGTTTCCGAAAAATCTTTTAATAATTCTGAAACTGAATATTTTTCCTCACCAATTTGTTTTAAACTCTCATTTTCATCCAAAGTCACATAGAAAGTCAAAAGTGGTTTATTCACGAATTTTTCAACTCTTGTATACTCTTTAGACAGTTTTTCAATAGATTTCGCCACATAACCATCTGTTGATTTAACTGGTTCTTCAAAAGCACTGACAAGATTAACAGGACGATCATCACGCAAAGAAACGATTAGAGCCTGCGGTAAAGTTTGATTGGCAAAAGTATTCACTTTTCCTGTCGGGAGGGAATTTGCAAATGCTTCGATGAATAAATTCAAACTGTTCTTTAAGGATTTCTCATCCTCTAGTTGTTTTGATAATTCATGAATCGCAACATTGGCATAACGATAGAGCGTAGAAGAGTTAAATTCGATGGTTCCCAGCATACCTGCACCTGCATTATCCTCTGGAGCTAAATCATCAATAGCAGTAAAGAAATCAAATTCAGTTTGTACAGCATGTGTTGAAATAGCATGAGCAACTTGAGAGGAAGCATCCTCGTTTAGAACTGGATCTTCAGCTACCATTCGACCGAACATAGCAACATCAATGGCTGGATTTGAGTTAGCTAGTTTTTGAAGTTCCTTTTTATCAGTCAGATTTTCATAGGCTGCTTGAGCTAATTTCTCAGCTTGTCTATCCCCCATAAAGTAAAGTGCCTTGACTTTACCTTTTTTCTTAATTCCAGTAGCTATCAAGACTGTATCTGCTTTGGTTAGTGCATCTTCAAAACTGATAGAATTATCTAGTTCTACAATTTTACCCGCAACATACCTTACAATGTCTTTTGTTCGGACACCGACATTTGACTGTTCTCCATAAGTATTAAAATAGTCTCTTATAGCTCTCTTCCAAGCTTGAGAACTCACGCGCGATCTTTTTACGCCACCGTACTGAGCAGTCTTTGGGCTACCTGTATCATCTCTATTCATATTTGAAGGTGGTAAGGTTTGTATAGCATGAATATCTAAAAATAAGCGTTGGTTAGTTGTCATTGTGTTTTTCTCCTTTGATTTGTTTATAATATGATCTTGCCCAATTTAGGCGAAGATTTTCTTGTACATTTTTTAAAAACCAATACAAGTCTTCAGCTAACTTAGCATAATCAACCTTTGTAGCAGGAGACTTTGTTTTGAGCAACATCATCATGTGGCGTAAATGGTAGATCAACTCTTCAAAAGTTGATGATGTAATCATAACATTGAACCTTCTGTCAATGGCTGTCGTGTCATCTCCTTTTCGAAGTTGACTAAGAGCAGAACCGATATTTTGATAAGTATCGGGCTCATCTAACATCACACTGGTTGAAGTTCCTTGTTGATGTAAGGCGTAAAATTGGATAGCTGTATAAATCGCTAACTCCTCATAGCTAGGCTGCTGGTATGAATTGACGAACTCCTCTGGTAAATGCTCAAATAAAATCGGCCAGATATCTGTTGCATCGCTCAAGGGTTTACCCAACGTTTTTCTAATTTTGGCCAGTGCGGCTTTACTCAATGGTGACTCCAACTCATAACTCAATTGTCTAATAATTCTTTTTGTGACAGAACCAACTGTCTGTTTGGATTGTTCCAACACACACACCTCCTATTTTAATTGTTGATGAAGCAAATATTCAAATGAATTATAGGCAGTTGCAATATTTTTTATTCGACCATCTTTTTCAATGCCGAGGTAGTCCCTAGTTCCTCCGTGACCTAAGATGCTCTTTGCTTCAGCTTTAACCATTTTTTTCAGCAAATCTCTCCATTCTTTGATTTTAGGATCCTTTTCATCATCTGGTAGGATACTGGATAACCATTCTCGAAAAGGGTGATCGATTTTGAAATAGAGCATTTCAACCATCTGATTAGTATAATTGTTGTTTGAGATATTCCTGATTTCTTTTAGTTCCTCTATATAGCGTTTATATACTTTGGAAATGACAGTTTTTGTTTCTTCTACCACCTCATTAATACGTGGTACCCAACCACTCTCATTAAAATCCGCCAAAACTAAATCATTGATAAGTATAGAGTCAATAACTTCATCAGTTGGAAGCCATGAAGTAGCATTTCCATCATCCTGCATACTAATGGAAATAATATTAAATAATCTATTTCCTATTATGTCACCTATATCTCCGAGCCAATCAATAATTCCCGGTTTTCTAAAGTGCCCTGTTCTATCTTCTACTGCTAGCAAACCAAATGACCGCCACAACGATTGATTCAAGAGATGTTTCCTAGGAGTATAGCTATCTTTATTTTCTCCTGTAGTATTATATTTCCATGTTGTCATCGGCTCTAAAAAATTGTCCCGATGATTAATTTCGGGTAATTTTACAATCTCAAAAGAGAAAGGCTTATTTAAATCATATTCTGGATCAATATAAATCCCTCTGCTCCAAATCGTATACAGATTAGTTAAATCTGTACATTCACTACCAAACAAATAGCGATTAATATTATCAGAACTAGCAAATTCCCAACAGGGACATTGAATACTTTCTAAATTACCATGGTCATAGAATGGCAAGATACAATTTAGTAACAGCGTTTCAAATAAAGAAGTTCCCTGTATAAAAACTGCCCCGATATCAAACAACCAGCCCTTTGACACTTTATATTTTTCTTTTCCAAAAATAACTTTATCGGATAATCCTGAGTACCCTTGAAAAGTTAAAAGCCATCGTGTAACTTCGGAAGCAGTCAGTTGTTCTTTATTTTTACCATTCTTTGGGGAAAATAAGGCTAACTTATTCTCACTCTCTGAAATCGTTCTATTGATATTTTTCCCAGAGATACTGCTTGCTTTTGCTTTACTAATTTTGTCTGCTACAATATCCTCTTTTCTAACTTGAAAAAATGGATATTCCTTATCAAATAAGTAAAAGCGATCCCGCCATTTTTCTAGGTAATGACTAACAATGTCTGGGAACTTACCACTTTCCCAAAGATCTTTCCATGTATCATATAAATCATCCTGATAGTCAGCAATATCAGATTCTTCCACAGGCTCAATTTGTTTAAACCGCTCATCTACTGCCAGATACTCATAGACATTACCATCTGCATCAAAGCGTGAAAAGACAGTATGTAACACAGCCAGCAAAACTCGCAGCACAGCAAAATCTTGCGTTTTTGTATCTCCTGCTAAATCTTTGTACTGATGAGCATTTATAAATAATTCCTGCAAGGAAACTTCTTTTGTTGTTCCTTTTTCATCATAAACGACAGAAATCCAGGGTTCATCTAGTAAATTAAATCGACTCATTCTTATTTAACCTCTCCGTTGTAATCCCATATTTTTTATCATATAAGAGTTTAAACCCATTGAGAATAAACTCATTGTTTTCATCAAAAATAATCCCGAGAGCTCCTTTTAACCACGATGAATTTCGCCATTGACTTAAATAGCTGTTGTTATACCTTTCAAGCTCTTCAATAGTTTGATCGATATTATAGCCCTTGGATAAACTCATAGGAAGTCGTAAAGTATTTTGTGCTACTTTTTTAGCGACCAAAGGATTATCAATATTCTGAGATATATCTTGATTTTCAATAAATAAGCTATAGCCATCAGACATTTTTTTTAAAGCAATCACTTCAATTGTATCTTCAACATCACGAACCTGAGCATTAGATTTTTCTTCACTATCGTTTGGATGCAGGTTCTTCAACCAACCAATCAGACTATTGTTTCTATGTCTCGATATTTTTAAGACAGGATCATTGATACGGTATGTTCTTGCCTTTGTTTCCTTATTCTTAATCGTGACATCATGCTCCGTCTTAGCATCTAAATATTTTTGCTGAAATTCCTGACTTGAAAACTCAATTGTAAAATCTGGACTATAAACTTTCTGGACTAATGGTGAAATATCATCTGGCAATCTCATGATATCTGGTAAAAAGTGCTGAGTTCTGGCTAACAGATAATCACCATAAACAAAACTACTTCCTTCTTCAAAATCCAACTCTTGGGAAGTTCCTAAAACGTAAAACCTAGCTATTTCATGCTTTTGAGGCCGTTCTATTTGGTGTCGATGAAGTCGTCCAATACGTTGTATTAGCAAATCCATAGGTGCCAGATCACTTATCATCACATCGAAATCAATATCCAAGGATTGCTCAATCACCTGAGTTCCAATGATAACTTTCTTATGTGGACGGTCTACATTTTTTCCGATTTGTTGTAATAATTCTTTCTCTTTTTGGATTCTTTCGGTCGCAATAAAACTGGAATGAAGTAATTCCACCATATCATCTCCAAAAATTTCCGAAAAGTTTCTTGCCAACTCTTGGGATCTTCTCACTGTATTGACAATGATTCCAACTACTCCACCGCCCTCAAGGGCATCTTTAACAGTTCCCAATAACTGCTCTTCTTGTAAACGAATGATGTGAATGTCTTTTATGTTTTGCTTATTGAATGTTGTAACTTGATAAATCTCTGAGCCATCATTATAAGTGATTAAAGGATAAACGTCTGTCTTTAATTGGTCCGTATTTTCAATATCTCGCCATTTGATCCCCATCCCAGACATATAGCTTTTAAGGATATTTTCTCTTTGTTGAGAAGGTAATGTCGCTGACAAAATGACTACCGGAACACCATAGGCTCCCATCCATTTTATCGCCTCCATCAAATATTGACTCATATAAGCATCATAAGCGTGAACTTCATCAATAATAACAACCTTTTTACTAAAACCTAGATGACGCAAAGCTAAATGTTTTTGTTTCAATGCTAACATTAAGAACTGATCAACAGTCCCCACTACAAAATCATCTAAAGCCGAAGTCTTTCTCCCAGAAAACCATTCATTAATGATAACGCTACCATTTTCTATATCATCAAAATTAAATGTATTAGCTTTAAGTTTTAAAAAATCTTCGTTTAGAGCTGCTTTCCCGTGTACCAACTGAATAGATAGTATGTCTTCAGAATCATCCTTTAAACTTTCAACCCATTTTTCAATACGATTAAAAATCCCATTCGATGTCGCCTGAGTTGGTAAACCAAAAAAAAGACCGCTTCTTCCCGTCTTAGTAGCTAACTGCTCTGCTGTAATCAATGAAGCTTCTGTCTTCCCTAACCCCATTGGTGCTTCTAGAACTACAATCCCAGGTTTAGATATTTGAGTAATAACATGAGATAAGGTTGATTGAACATTATTAGGTTCAAATCCAAATCTTTCCTTATAAAGACTATCTGGTTTTGAGATATATTTAGGTTGCCACAAACTAGTTTTTTTCCACCTTTCAAACCCATCTTGAAGGCGTCTTAACTTATCTACCTCCTCTTTTTCATTGACACTTAATAAAGGAAAGTAGTACTCATTACTAGCGATCCAGTCAGCCATAATCAGCAATCCTGATAAGATAACTTGAGCAGGCTGTTTAATTCTAGGAAGCTCTCTCACAGAGTCAAACCCCAACTCATCTAAAGCACCGTTGAAGATTTCTTTTTGAACCAAATCCCAATTCTTATGGATAGCACTCTCCTTACTTTCATTTTGAAAATAGTTTGAAAGATAGCTCCCTTGATTTTTTACATCCTCAATCGTATCAATCGGTCGTCCATGGTGTCCACCAATAATAGTCGAAATATCCTCTTGAACACCATAACTAGATAGCAAATATTGACCTGCAAGGCTGTGATGACTCTTTTTTGGTGATGATAGTTGAAGTGAACTAATTTTAGTAAATCCTGACTGCTCCAATTTTTCTAATAGTTGAATATCCAAATCATCTGAATTTGCAAATCCTCTTTGAGTTTGAAAGGCTGGAGTTGCTTTCCCGATATCATGAACAGCAGCTAAAAATTGTGCAAGTCGTTTCCCTAAACCGCCATCATGTGTTACTGAATCCAGAGAATCCTCAATCAGTTTTTTTTGCCCCTCACTTAACCAATGCTCCCAGAGAAGTCCAATTATATTTTTTGTATCTTCTAGATGCTGAGACAAGGGTAACCAAAAAAATCTACCATTTTCTTCCTTTTTCTTAGCCCAAAGAGTATCGGACTTTTTCTTAGACATGCTTCATCCCCTCTTCATCCCATTTTATATATTTCCATTTTATACCTAAAAGTTTTAAAATACAACAACAAACATGGAAGGGGTTACAAAAACATGCTGTTTTCTAAAGTAGTGTAAACATAAGAATGGGAAAATCCTTTTTAGAGGAGTTTTAAAACATTACTAGAATGATCTTTATTACTATAAAACCATTCACCATAGAATTGCTTCACTTCCATACCCTAAAGTAAGAAATGGATGATATTTCCCTTAAATTAACTGTAAAGGATTGTATTGTTGAAAATGGGTACATTCTCTGTGATTCAAATATCAAAAAAAGAGAGAATAATGTAATCCTCTCCTGTTCTTCGTTATATGTGAGACTTTTCAATTGACAATGAACTTGTTTTCCTTATGTTTCATTCTTTGAGACTAATACCACGGTTTCAACTGGCTAAGACCGCCAGACTTTTAAATATT
>NZ_AJRG02000065.1:0-9537 GCF_000298715.2 Streptococcus sp. GMD5S | reverse complement strand
CATAGATTCGAACTTTATCCTCATAAGTTAGTTTCATTTAAAAACACCCCAAAAGTTAGATTTTTTCTGTCTAACTTTTGGGGTGCGGTTCATTTGCTGGCTCTTTTCAAATTTTAGGTCCCTGAGTAGAAACCGTCTTTTTAAATTCTTTATCAAGTTCTTCAAGAAATACATCAATTTGAGCCAACAGATACTGTTCCTCTTCATTTAAATATTGACCTTTTCTAATCTTAGAATTTAACGTCTTCTTTTTCTGCTCAAAATAATTAAAAACAGTACTTGCAGCATCATTAAACCCATCAAAGTACAATGAACTCAGCCCCTGTTTAGCTCCTTGTTTTATTGCTCCACCAAATTCTTCTAGTATAGGCATAATAAATTCCTTTCTACCTAAGTATCATCTCGTTACTTAGACTTGTTTCTTAAAAAGTTTCTAATAAATTACAAATTTTTGAATATAGATCCCAGTTTTCTATTACAACAATTTGTAATTGCTCTCTAGTTCTCGTAATGTTTTGGTAAAACATCTTATTAATTGGATAGTAGGAATCCGTACTATTCAAAAACATGAACTTATTTACTCCAATAACTTCTCCTTTTTTATTTTTCTTTTCCTGAATGCCTGGACCATAGTAAAAATTGAAATCCATCGGTATAATAACTTTATCAAATTCTTGTCCAATGACTTCATGTGAAACTTTTCCGCAATCAACCATTGAGTCTATACTTTCAAAGGTATAGCGACTCTTAGCATAGTTAAGGACATGCCAATCGGTTGTATCCTCCATTTTATGTAAATAAGTATTCGCACTTGCTCTATTGCCAAAATATTTTATTTGAATATTTCTACGCGTATTCTTTACCTTTTCAATAGGCTTATCAACTGAAAACTTAATCAAGTTCCTTATAAATAAATTCATATCTGGGTTGGTTCTGAATCTATCTTTTAAACTAAATTGCTTTGAACCCAACTCAGAGAACTTACTTAATATAGCATTTGCATTTGCAGCACTCTCAGATTTACTGAGAGTCTGTGCACCGTCTAGGGAGATAATATATTTTGTATCAGGATTTTCAGTTACAGAGTCCAATAAAGCAGACACCTGCTTATATTGACTTTCTTCTCGCAATCTTTGAGACTCATCAATAATTATGTAATCATAAGACTTAGCATCATTCAAGGTTGATTTCAATTGGGTTATAGGCTTAATCTGAAATCCCTTTGTCTGTAAGTGACGCTGACCATCATTTAGTTTTGCACCATGTATAATTACAACTCTGAAGCCGAAGTACATCAAAAGTTTTGCAATGTGATAGATTAATAATGTTTTACCTGTACCCGGATTCCCTTTAATTGTAAACAGCCGCTCATTATTTTGGGGTTCTAATATATAGTTAACAATTGCCTCTTGATGTCCATTTAAAAAATATTGTTGCTTGAGAAATTTCTCAGTATCATTAAATGGAGACACTAAATAATTTTTTATATCAAATAGAGCATCTACCTCATCGCGGCTTAATAAACTGACTTCCTGTTCTATTAAGACACGCTTAAATTCTTCAGAATTGATTTTTTCAACATTACCGGTATTTCCATCGTATTCAACATAACTCTGGATGTCAGGAGAAAAACTATAATATCTCGTCTGTTTATCAAGAAAGTTTAAATAAAAATGATTCCGTTTAAGCTGTTTTTCCTGCTTATCTAATGTAGTTTGACTTTTCAATTCAATTGAAACATTATAGTTTTCCCCAAAACGAATCAGATCAAACTCTTTACTTATTTGAGGAATTTTATACCCAAAATAGAAATTATCTGTGTATTGAGATAATATGCTAGGTGTCATCCCCCAATCCTTCAGTAATTGCACAAAAGAAACAAATGTGGAAAATTCCGATGCTCCCTTAAATGGATAGGATATATTCGAGAAATATGATACAATTTCACCTTCATTTATTTTTATAGCATCTTCCAGAACTTGACATTTTCCAAGCTCGACTTCTCCAAAACTGTTTGTATAGCCCAGAATATGCTCTGACAAAGTATAGAAATCCATAAAACCTCAACTTACTAAAGCGTTTTCTTTATTATAACACTTCTACCTATTTAAATACAATTACAAATTAAAAAATTTAAAATAAAAAAAGCCATAGCTAGAGTATTTACTCTCTTAACTATGGCCTATAAATTAACTTCTGTTCCTTCTAAAAACTTTACGGTAATGCTGCCGTCTTCACCAAGCATAATCTTCTCAAGTACCTGGCACATCTTTCTTCCATCAAATGCTTCCTGCTCACTATCAAGAAGTTCCTTTAGTTGAGCCGCATGGTACTTCTCCAGCTTTTGTTCTTCGCTAAAGTTAGTCCACTTCTCTTGTAGATTTTCCTTATTTTCTCTAAGAACCTCTACTGCTCTAAAGAATGCCTGCTGCAGGGTTTCCTCATCAATATGGCGATTGGTGCACCCCTGGATTCCTTTTACCTTGTACCGGTTATTGCACTGCCAGACTGGACGCTTGCCTCTGCTCGTAGTCCAGTTCTTTCTGCCAAATAGACCTCCACATTCTTCACAGAATACCTTGCAGGTAAATGGGTTTTGTTCGCACTGGATAATGTAAAAATTGATGTGATTATCCTGCCTAAACTGATTTCTCCGTTCTATCTCAAGCTGAACCAACTCCCACTCTTCTTTATCAATGATGGCTTCATGATTGCCTTTGATATAGTATTGATTGACTTGTCCCTGGTTCTCACTGCGCTTTTTGGTTAGAAAATCCACCGTATAAGTTTTCTGCAAGAGGGCATCTCCCATGTACTTCTCGTTCTGAAGCATCCTTTGAATCGTAGTGGGGTACCAATTGACTTTCCCATTCCAACCTGGAACCCCTTCTTCTTTCAGAGTTCTTGCTATACTTTCTGGCGTTTCTCCTTGTAAAAAATACCGAAAGATTCGTCTGACAATCTTGGCTTGCTCCTCATTGATGATAAGATTTCCATTCTCGCCCTTGTCGTAGCCTACAAATTTGGTTGTATTAACCCTTACTTCTCCCCTTTCAAACTTCTTTCGAATCCCCCAGGTCGCATTCTCTGAGATAGAACGAGATTCGTCTTGGGCCAAGGAAGAAAGTATGGTCAATAGCACCTCACCTTTGGCATCCAGGCTGTCAATATTCTCCTTTTCAAAGGTGACCCCGATTCCAAGTTCTTTTAACTCCCGAACATATTTCAAGCAGTCCAGCGTGTTTCTGGAAAAACGGCTGATAGACTTCACTATAATTCTATCCACTTTACCTTTTCGGCAGTCTGCTATCAACCGATTAAACCCTGTTCGTTTCTTGGTATTGGTTCCTGAAATCCCCTCATCCGCGTATATATCAACCAACTGGTAGAGAGGATTCTGGCGAATATAGTCTTGATAATACCGAACCTGGTTCTCATAACTTGATAGCTGTTCGTCTTGGTCGGTGGACACTCGGCAATAGGCCGCCATTCGGATTTTCTGAATGTGTTGCTCCTGCTCGACTTGTATCATTTTCTTGGCAGGAATAACTGTAATGTTTTTTGCCACTGATATTCTCCTCCTTTACCACTGTGGGTTCATAAATACTCCAATCCTGGACTGCACTGTCTGGCACGCGCATACCAATGCAAGCGGCCTTCCCTTCTCGGATATACTTGCTGCAGACCCAGACAACTTTTCCCTTGTAGTATTTTTGTCGTTTCAAAGTAGAGCCACAATGCTCGCATTTCAATAAGCCACTCAAAGGATATCGTCGGTTGCAATTAATGCTTAGGTTTGCCTTTCGATTCTGTTTCAGACGCTTTTGAACGGCTTCCCAATCTTCTCTGGATACTATAGCTTCATGGTTATCCGTAATCAGGTACTGCTGCACCTGACCTTGGTTGAGTCGTTGCTTGGCCTTGATTTCCGCAAAATAGTATTTTTGCAGGATTGCATCTCCCTTATACTTTTCGTTTTTTAGAATATTGGTAATGGTGCTTGAATACCATCGCCCACCGTCTACCGTTGGAACTTTCTCTTGATTGAAAAGCTTTGCGATGGCATGAACTCCCATGCCAGATAGATAGAGGTTATAAATCCGTTGGACAATTTTAGCTTCCTCAGGATTGATGATTAACTCACCGTTCTCATCCTTGTCATAGCCTAAGAAGCGCTTAGTGTTAATCACCAGTTCTCCTCGCTGGAACTTCTTCTGAAAAGCCCACCGTTGGTTCTCACTCATATTGCGCAGTTCTTCTTCTGCGTAGCTGGCAAGAACTGTAAGCATGACCTCTCCCTCATTTGACAAGGTATGGAGATTTTGTTCTTCAAAAAAGATATCCACTTGGATGGCTTTCAGCTCCCGACTTACTGCAAGTAATAACTCAGTGTTTCTGGCAAAGCGAGAAATGGACTTAGTATGAATGACATCAATCTTTCCGGCCCTGCAATCCTCCAGCATCTGCTGAAAGCCTGGACGCTTGGCCAGTTTTCCCGAAATCCCCTGATCATAATACACTCCGATAAAATCGACATCTTTTTTGTTTTGATAGAAATGATTATAGTAGGCTTGCTGATTGGTGAGGGATTCCTGCTGTTTTTCTGTCATGGTTGAAACCCGCGCATAGGCACAAACTCTTATCTTTCCTGGCTTCATCCCATTCTCCTTTCTTCCTTACTATATATCACTCTAAAGGCCAAATTTATCAAGTATTCAGCCCACTCATTCAAGCTTTTTCTAGTTGAAATGCTGTCTATGTAAAAGGCCTGCATAGACAACCACACAGACCTTGATGGATTATTCAATTCGTAACACTTGACCGGGATAAATCAAATCCGGATTTTCAATTCCATTAAGGGCAGCTAAGTGCTGGTAGTTCGTGCCGTACATAGCTGCAATGGCTGAAAGCGTATCGCCACTTTCAACTGTATAAGTGATGCTGCTAGGTGCTTGAGGATTTCCAGTAACTTTTAAAACTTGCCCTGGATAAATCAAGTCAGGATTGGCAATCCCATTGATTGCCGCTAATTCCTGATAACTTGTTCCATAAAGAGCTCCAATAGCAGATAAGGTATCCCCTTCTTGAACTGTGTAAGTCCTAGTCGACGCTGGTGCTGCCGGTGCTGGAACCGCAGGGCGAGGTTCAGGGATTTGGCCAGTATAAACTGAGCGTAAATCCCGATACATATAATTGGAATCTACTCGGCCACTGATACCACCAACAATTCCATCACTTGTAAACTGCCAGATGTCTGTTGGAATAGCACAAGCTTCTACCTGCCACTGAGCTACCCAATTCGTATAGCGGGATAAGTCACCCATATTCTGGAACCAGTGCAGGCTTGCATACACACCAGCCCAGTAACCAGCGGCTTCTACATTGTCACAAAACAGTTGACAAATAGCCGTAGAAGTTTCCCAGCTCACACCTCCATTGTTGGCTTTCCAACCGTCCGCATCTTCCATGTCAATGTAAAGAGGCATAGAAGGATGAAATTGCCGAACAAAATTCAAAAAGGCATTGACCTCAGCTTGTGCTTCTCCCAAATTACGAGCATAGCTATAATGGTAAAATCCGTACGGAATGCCAACCCGCTCACATTCATATGCATTTCGCCGTGCACGCAGGTCTTCCGCAAAGCTACCCCAAGACGAACGAATAATGACAAAGTCAACATTGCTCTTCAACTGATCAAAGTCAATAAAACCATTGTGTTCACTGATATCTACTCCAAATAATGCCATCTTATTTTTCCTCCGATTTTAATTGTTTCAAGGTCTGCTTGAGTTTATCAGGAACCGGCAGACCAATCCGAGCCGCATTTTCAATGATGCTGAGGCCTTCATTAGACAGGTAATAAAAGATAACCGCTGTGCGGATGATTCCTCCCTGTTTCAAGATATGAGTATCAATAATCTGACCCATAGCCACTAGCATCAAAATAACAACTTTTTTAAACAGTCCTCGAAAACCAACTGCACTGGATAGCTTCTTTTCAACAACTGCTGCCATCAATCCACTGATATAATCAATAGATATAAAGACAATCAAGGCAAAAATAAAACCATCCCAATCGCCAAAGACACTTCCTAAAAGTCCTCCTACCGTAGTAAATAGGACTTTATTCGCAAAAACCAACTGCTTCATGATGCATTTTCCTTTCTATGCGGTTCACTCCAGTCGGGATTTCCCTTTTCATCAAATTGCATGATATAAAAGTTTTTATGAAATAACTCAGACAAATTAATGGTAGGGACTGTCGCACCCCACTGAGTCAAAGCTCCCACTGTTTCGACTTCCATCAACTGACGTCGACCTTCTTTAATCACGGGACGCTTTTGTACTTCTCGGTACATATAAAAATCCTCCCCCTCATTTTTGCAGCGAATGAACTCACCATTCTCGCGCATATAAGTGAGTGCTGCCACCAAATCAAAAGGTTCTGTAATTCTACTTAGATCAGGTAGTAATTCCTTTTCTTCCATCTTTCTTTCCTCCATCTATTTTTAATGGTGTAGTTGCTTCTTTGAGATCAGCTTCCAATTCTTCTTTCTTCTGAAGGAGAACTTGGTAAGCTTCCTCTTTCTGAGTCAATTGAATGGCTAAGAGGTTCTTTGATGTTACCTCATCAGCAAGCTTTCTGGTCAGCTCTTCAATCGTTAAACGAAGAGCCTGATTAATTTCTTCTTGGTTCATTTGTTTCCTTTCTTATAAATGTCCCACTAAGCTTCTGGTATCCCACCAGGCTGGATGCCCCTCACTATGGCTAGCCCTATATTCATAGAGCGCTCCAATGCTATTAGACATCCGTTGTAATACCTCGTGAAGTGAGACATAATTACCGCTTGTATCTAAATAGAGCCAAACATCGCCTGTATTAATGGTTGAGTCCCTTCTATCCTGTTTCCTGCTTGGACGCAGTTGGAGTTTTCCTGTTGTGGTCATGACCCAACCGTCTTTATTATCATAGGCAGAACTGGCAAAAGATAATTCATCCCCAACCAGATCAAGTGAATCGATATTGTACCCATTCCAAGCTCGAATACCGACAAAGCCACTATCATTAGAGCTTTCAGTGCCATAACGATTGGAGCCAATAACAGTTACACCCGCTCTTCCTTTGCCATCGACATTCCCTGTCGCAAACTTAATAAACTGGGTTGGGTAACCAGTCAGAACTCGTTTCAAGGCAGCTTGGTCTGTATAATACAAAATCTGACCTGCATTGAGACTGATTTCCATAGCTCGGTTAATGGCTGTTAGGATACCACCTGATATCTTGTTCGCAGATAAAGTTACCGACTGCACCTGGCTGATGAAGGCCTGCTTTGAGAAAAGCTTCCTCAGATAAGCTTCGGTCGCAGATAGCTTGTTAAACAAGGCATCATCTACTTTCAATTTCTCAGCCGTTACTGCTTCTGCACTTAAGATTGCTGTTGTGACTGATCCCGATTCAAAGTTGGCTGTCTTTAACTTATCCACCATGGCAGACTTAATAACAGCATGATCAATTAAAGTTTGTCCTGTGATATGGGTGAGTCTACCATGGATATGATTTACTCCATTCGCTAATAGATTCAAACTGTTTAGTACTGCCCCACCTGAAGTCAAATGCTGAACCGACCAACTGTTTGCGAGCTGAGTTTGAACAGTAGAAACTCTCTGGGTCAAATCCGTCACCTTGGTCACATAGGAAGAATCTGTCAGGACAATCTGGGCCAAGTTATGTTTGACACTGTCTTCCTTTGAGCCAATGAGCCGTGAGTACAGATTAACTGTTTCCTGAACCTTTTGAAAATCACTGCTGCTGGTTTTGCCATTGACTGCCTGCAAAATTTCTGAAAAGCGTCCCTCCACTCTTTGAGAATAGGAGGCAATCTTGGTTTCTGTGTACTGCCGGTCATCCTCTGGAGCTGGACTCGGTGTCGTCGCAATTGTCCCATCTTCCAATTGTGGATCCCGAATATAAAGAACATCACCAACAAGCCAGCCATTCGAATAACATACCCAGGACCAATATCTCTCAAACTTCACGGTAAAATGATGAACAAACCGATGCCATTCAGTTTGAAGTGTCACGGTTGAAACACCACCTGTCTCAAAACCAAACCGAACAACTACCGACCGACTCGCTTTCATGTCGGCCGAATAGACCATTTTCTTCCCTTGCCATTCAGCCCCCCTTAAATCAAAAATGGGCTTATGAAAGCCACCATTCCCTGCTTTGGTACAAGTAGCTTTGAGATAGTATCCACTTTTGGCATTCGTATCCGGTACCCGTTCAAACTTCCATTCTGATACATTAGACGAGAGTGGCAACAGACCATCAAAATCATAATGACGGATGTAGTTGCGCCCACCAATCTGCAGATTCTCAAAGCGACGATTCAAACCTTTCACATCTTCTGAATAGAAGACTTTTGCGACATAGTCCATGGCCACTTGCTCTCGGACAGTTCTGGCCTGATTGGCTGTTTCCGTCCGTACATACTGCTCCAGTCGTTCCTGCCGTTCTCCATCTTTTGAAACATACCCCTGAACCTGTTGGAGCGTTGTTTCAAGTCCAGATAGAGTCTGCTTGACTTCTGTCTTACTGACAAAAGTTCCCATTTTCTGAAGAGTCTCTTTTTGAAAAGCATTCAGTTCGGCTGTTGTTTGATTTGTCACTTCTTGGACGTTGTTTAGAGCTTGCTGAGTGGCTCCTGCCTTGCCTAAGGCTTCTTCCGTCTTTTGAGTAATCGTATGAAGAGTCGACTCTGTCGATTTCGTAAAAGCAGTAAACGAACTCTGAATCTGATCACGAGTCTGAGCTGCAATTTCTTCTGCCTTTGCTTTGGCCTTTTCAATGCCGTCTAGTACCTTGCTCTCTTGCTTCTCAAAAGCTGCATCAAAGGCCCGATTGGCATTTTCTAAAGCTCGTTCAATCATCAAATCATGGCTGCCTTGAGCAAGGGTTAAGATGGAATGAGCTGCAGCCGTCAATTTTGAAGAGGTATTATGGCCACCTTCTCTGACTTTATCGTCAAAGGTCAATGAGATATATTCTTTAGTAAGTGCATCGTATTCATAAGCCACGGCTTGCTTTAACAAATCCACATAATGCTTTCGGCTTTTTAGAGTGACCCAGTCTCCCAAATGAACCGTTTGACCATCTAGCTCATAGGCTTCTATCACAATGGCATCCTGCTCTCGGTCAATCTTATCATGATAGAATTTACTCTCACCCCATTTTCGCAACTCCTCAATGGTTTTAAGATTGTTATTCGTGAACTCTTTTTCATTGATGTAGGGATAAGCATCAAGCAAAGGACTGTCAACAGTCAAGGTTAACGTCTTCTCTTCTTCAGCTCCTTCTGGTTTAAAGGTCGAATGAACATGGATACGGGTCACTACAGTTTGCGAACTTCTATTCCGTTTGTAGGATTTCAGGTTCTGATGAGTCGTAATAATGACACCACGATTCTCTCCTCGGTGCTCTTGAATAGAGAATAAGAAATTATCTCGAGTGACCTCACCTTCCCAGGTTCCAACGAT
>NZ_AJRG02000066.1:0-7945 GCF_000298715.2 Streptococcus sp. GMD5S | reverse complement strand
GTTTTTTTGACTGAGAAACATCTTAGGTAAAAAATGTTACTGTAATCCCTTGATGCTGCTTGGTTTACAACGAAATAGGAATGAGGTGGTTAATGGTTTTTTAGGTCGAGAAACATAGTGGTTCAAAAGAAGAACCGAAAACCCACGTCCCTGTAAGTGTAGAGTCGAATTTAAAACAACGTGACTTTATAGGGGTATTACCTCTACTTTCACTATGTTTTAGAATATGACTAAAATTTGAACTATAAATTGAACGTGCTGTAGCTGCTAAAAATGAGTTGATTTTTGAGAAGAAACCGTTTTCGGCTATCATAGTCCGTTTTGGGCTATGATAGCTTTGAATGTGAAATGAGGCGTGATAAAATATATATAAGAAACAAACAAGGAGCGTATAATCAATGCCAAAATTAAAAAAAGATCAAAAAGAGTATATAGCAGTTATACATCATAATAGCGATTTGCCAGACCATTTTGATCTAGGACCGCTATCTAAGCATGAAGTAGAGATTGTTTTTGGAATATTAGAGATAATACATGATAGATACTCACAAGAGAGCATAACTATCTCATATTCAGATATTGCAGCTATATCAGAATATGCAACTGAACTTTACGAGAATAATACTAATAATCAGTTTGAACATTTTATAGATAGTATTAAATTCAGAATGGTCTCATATAAACAGTTCATAGGACCTGAAGGTCGAAAACATATGGCCTTTAATGATTATATTATTTTTTTGCAGATTGACAAAAATCATAGTAGTCAAGAATTAACACTTTATGTATCAGAATCAGTCTATCAAGATGAAATAAAGGACAAAAATGGGAATCTTATCCAAGAGCAAAGAAGAATTGCTGATTTATTTCGTAAAGAAGATTGGTCTGAAATACAAGTATATGAAAAAGTGAAAGAAGGATACTTGATAAAAATAGAGAAGAGAAAATGATTTATGAACGCTAAAAGAAAACAAAGAAAAAGCAAAGAAAAAATAGAGCAGATCCCAAAAGATGTAGTGGCTTATTACTTGCCAAGTCCAAATGGTGCAAAGAAGATATATTTTACAAGAGACACAATCTTACTCATGTATCATTTAATTCGCTTAAGGTATTTTTCAAGAGAAATGATACTGGATCAGTATTATATCCTTACGGGTAAAGAATTAAACAACAGAACACTGTATTCCTTCATAGGAAATAGCAGAATGCCCCTCAGTCACTTTGAAGACAATTATAGAATAGGTAAGACTAAGTTTCTATATGTTCCTAAGTATTTTGCTGACTGGTTGTTAGATATCATTCATGAAATACCAGGTCTTACTGAGCTGACAAAGGTAACAGAGTTTAAAGGTTCGCATTATAGCCTTAAGACAAACAAAATGATTGGTGGTAAAGATGGTATCAGAAAAATACATCTACATGATTATCATACAAGAAGATTAGCTCTGAAAATCGGTAGACGAATAGTTGAACAGTGCACAGATTTATCACCCAGAGAATTGAACATCACTTACTTTTTTCCGTTTAACCGAAAACTTATTTCACTTGTCCCAGATGCAGTGATCTTTGTTCGAGGCCAGAGGTATTTAATTGAGTATGACAGGAATACAGAGCCTCACTTCAAGCTGCTTGGGAAGATAATGGGATACTTTCAAATGAAATATTATCGAGGAGATACAATTTTCTTTGTCTTTGATAATATTTCAGAGCCAAAAGATAATCGTCTGCATGTACGCATTGTGAATTTTATTGACAATTTATATACCGTACCTTTTGGAGACAGTGGCTTTTCTTACTACGAGAAAACACAAGAGAATACCGTAACCTTGTTTGCATTACCAGAGGTCAATGCACTGTCTCAAATCACAGAGGCCATCATGCACGATATAGTGATTGATGAACGTCAAGAAAACGAAAGATTATTAGAGAAGTGTATGACAGAACGTATCATGCCTTACGATATAGTATCGGCTGAATTAGTGGAAGAACCTGATAGTCCATTCTCTTTAATCTTGACCTACATAGATGATTATTTTGACAAAGAAAAAATGCCCCTTGTAAAATTAAACTATGGTGACGTTAGCAACCCTGATTATTTTGAAAAACTCTACGAGAGATACAAAGATGATTATGCTATGGTTGGGTTAGTATTCTCTTCAGAGATTACAAAACAATACTACAATATGCCTCACAATTATTTTCTCATGAGCCTTTATATCCGATAATAAAAGTAAAAAAAGAGAGTACTTAGTTAAGTCTCTCTTTTTTATTTATTGAAAAATTGAATTAAAAATAACAAAAGGGGATAGAGAGTCTTGTAATATATGAGAAAAAGGTGCGCAAAATTGACCCCATATTACTTTTCTCTTTGGACTAGATCCAAAAAATCCTTATTTTTCTCAAGTAGAATGCACGAATGAGTCTGTTTTAAAATGGCTGCGGATAAAGATTTTTCAAAAATGCGCTCTATCCTACTTATTACTCCTGATATTTTTGGAGCAGTTAGTGGTCTTCTTTTGAAGTCGAGAAATAGAGAATCACTAGTATTAGTAGTTACCGATTTCTCTCTTTCTTTAATGTACGGTGAGATATAGTGGATAAATTCACTTAAAATAGGTTTCTTAATCCGTTCACCTTTAGGAGATGTAACTATTAGCGTCTGTTTGTGTAAGTCAATATCTCTATAAGTAGTTTGCGCTAATTGTTCAAGATCAACTCCAGTTCCAGCAAGTAAAGCGATGATTGCTAAATCCCTGTCTTTATTTTTCAGCAATTTAGATGAGCCTTCTTCTTCATCAAGGAAGAAGTCATAGGGACTCATAGGTTTCTCATTCTTATCAATTTCATCAAAAAAGTATAGCATAGATGGCAAATCATAATGAACTACTCGTACTGTGTTCCCTGCTCCTCTTTTTGATGAAAAAATAGAAAGTATGCCATACTCATTGATCCATTCGTTCATAACATTGCGGTAGAAGTATGGGGCTTTTCTATCACCTGAGAATGATACAACAGTGTAGTAGTTCCAGAATGAGTTTAAGACACTAATAAATCGTTTTTTACCGTCTGGTTTTAGCTCTAAAGAGTTGACATAATCTGCAACAACTTCTACAGGTGTTTGCTCTAAATCATCCATGGTTAATTCATTGGTAGACTTTTTAAGATGGTTACTCGCGTAGAAATCAAGGAATTTTTTCAAGCTATTTAACTTACGGTAGTTGTATAAGTCTTTTGTATTTGTAGTAAAAAAATAATCTACATATAATCGAACGGCAGGAGACCAAAATCCCTCTAATTCGTCATATTTTTTCTCTAATTTTGTCATGATTTCACCTTGCAATTTTATCTATTACTAGATTAACAGAAAATCATGGGCAAATCAAAGTATGATAGGAAAACTTCCTGTTTGAGGAAAACGAAAAAAAAATTACAATTTCAAGCGAAATATCAATAAATTCACGATGTCAAATTGACAAAAATGTGTAAATGTGATACAATATGTCAGTGTTTAATTAACGCAATTAATGTTTTAATTAACACAAATAATTTTCTGAAGAATAAATTATTACATAAAAACTCCCAAAAAAATTTTTTGGAAGTTTCGTTACTAGATTTCGATTTGTAAATTATTGGCGTAATTTACAAATATGATTCATACACTCTTTTGAGTGGATACTATTATTGACGATTACGATTGTTTAACTGCTGTCGTAATCGTTTTTTTATTGTCATTTCAACACTATCTAACATAAAACGCGAAATAAATGCAGAATTACGACTAAGTATTTTCAACAACAAATCAAATGAGTCTTCATGCTGTTTAAATAACATGAATAAGAATGCACTTGATAAAACAAAAAGAGTGAGCCGCCTCCATTTCCATTTTTGTTTTTTTGTGTATTCACACGTTAAAAATGAAGATTTGTCTTGTTTTTTCCGTTTATCATAGATGGAGTATAAACGTTCCATCAATGAGGGAACTTCAAGAATCAACGTAGTAGCTAATAGTTCACTAAAAAATACAGATGTGATAGTGATTTTTATTACTACGTTAATAATCTCGCTGAATAATTTTTTAATTTCTATATCCATAGAAACTCCTTTCTTATAAAAGAAAGAGGTTATGAATCAGCGAAATCTAGCTAGAGACATGGAGCTTCAATGAAGAAGAATATCATATCTCAATTGTATTTTAACATACCAAATCTCTATAGTCAATAACTCGAGAATACACAATATTTACTACTATTAAATAAATTGATTGTTGAGCTTAAAATTCAAGCGTTTCAGGATTTTTAAAAAATTCAAGAACTTCTCAAGATATAATTTAACCATGAAAAATTTAAAAGAAAAAAATATCCAAAAGGTAATCTGGCATATGCAACGGCAGTGTGGTCGATTAGCAGAAATATCTGATGCAGCAGCCATAAAAAATGAATTGTTCTATCTACAAGCGAGCATAGATTGTTTAAATCGTATTTTAAATGATCAAGCTCCATACCCAGGGATTGATCGCGAAGAAGTTTTTTAAAAAAATAGGCTATCTTCCAGAAGTAGAAAGCCTATTTTTTATGAGATGCTTGAGTGCTTACGCTTTCAATTTGTCAAATTTTGCTTTGACATTTGCCTTGAATTCTTCAAGTTTAGCCTTGCGTTCGGCTTTACGTTCAGCCTTCATTTGTGCACGTGCCTGGTTGTAGAGGTCTTCTTGGACTTGCAGAGCTGCTTCGATTTCGGCTACGACGGTTGCTACATCCCAACGCACGATTTGGGTGTCGTACTTGGTGAAGTAAGCATCGATGACTGCTTCGTTGTCTTCTTGCACCAAGGCAACAACGGCTGTTTCACCGTTAGTCAATTTCTGAGAAACAACGTCAATCAGGCCAGTTTCTGCCGTATCAATGGTATCACCAGCAGCCAAACCATAGAGGCTACCCATACCATAACCAAACAAGACGCCGATAGGACCACCCAAAAGCCCGATAACTGAACCGAGCAAGCCACCTTTTAGGGCTGCATCCGTCGTTGAATCTTCAAAGTCATAGCGTTCTTTTTCAACGATATGACCGTTTTCATTTTTGACCAAGGCGATTTGAGCAACCTTGGTCGTCTGAGTTTGGCGGAAAGCCTTCAAATCCGCAAAGGACTGATAAGCTTCGCTTTCAGTGCTAAAGATTGAAACTACTAGATTTTCCATAGTTAATACCTCTTTTCTAAAAATTACACATACATTATAACAAAGTTTTCTTTTTTTTGAAACTACTTTTATGCGACAATTTACATGATATGTCGCAATTTGTCAGCGTCGAAGGACTGGTGCAGGCAGCGGTATATCCTTGCCATATCTCGGGCCAGACACTCTGGCGACTCTGAGTGATTATCAAGAAAGGCGTCCAGCAACATCTTAAAGCCACCCGTGCAAAAAGTCAATAAATGGTGTCTTTCCTACAAATCCCCACCACTGATAGGGGGTACGAACATACACGAAAGTATGGCTAAACCCATGATACGTATAATGACGGTTGAACTGATTAATCCCTATATCCGTCATGTGGAACATAGCACGTAGTACCTGGTGCGGAGTAAAAGTAGTCGCTAGCGATCTTAAAGTTGTCGGTGACTAAGCATGGAAAAACAACATGAAGATTGACTACTTCGCTGTAACATCAAAGATGTCCCATCATAAAAGGTACTAGAAGAGATACTGCTTATTACTCAAGATGGGTTTGCCCTAAAGTCTCTTAAACAATAAGGTGAATTTTGAGATGAACTTTTCAAAAAAACAACTTTCCGAAAAATTGGTCTTTTTCGGAAAGTTTTAGAGTGTGGCTAAAAACAGCATAAACCGTTGGGGCTGTAAGGAATTTTAGCGATAGATTATCCGCCCTCTAAACTGAAATCAGCTCAGAATGACTATCTCAGCATCATTTTTTGACAATTTATACAGAAAAATTATCAACGAGAAAAAAAATAGCTTGAAGAAATCTGTCTTTTTGTGTATAATATACACAAAAAGATGAGGTGATTTAAATGGCTATTACAACTACAAAAGCAAGATTGAATCTAAGTATTGACTCTGAATTAAAACAGGAAGTCGGTGAGGTCTTAAACGAGATTGGACTTGACTATACTACAGCAATTAATTTATATTTCAATAAAATCAGACGTGATCGTAAAATTCCATTTGAACTTGAAGCACGAAAAAATTTAACTGTCGATGAATTTCTTGGTTCAAATTGGCGTGAAGGTTTGGAAAATGTAGAGGATGGTTGGGATTGAGTTATAAAGTTGAATTGATACCTGAAGCACAAGATGATTTTTATAAATTAGATAATAGTCAACGTCTTCATGTTAAAAAGTCACTTATCAAGTTAGAAAATCAAGGAATGCTTGCCGGAGAGGCTCTTCACGGTAATTTAGCAGGTTACAGGAAGTTAAAACACAAAAAACTGGGCCTGAGAATTGTTTTTCATGAAACTGTCAATGCAATTGAAATTATTGAAGTCATTGCTATTGGTAAGAGAAGTGATAACGAAATTTATACAATTTCTGAAAAACGTATAAGAAACAGATGAATTTATTTTAGCCAATCTATATAAAAGAAAAAACGTCCACTATCCCCCTAAAGAAATTGAAAGCAAATGAGCTAAGATAATTGATCACAACCTACCGAGCAGGATAGAAAGTGAGAGTCGTGAGCAACTTATTTGACCTCTTCTTCAGCGTTATGGCAAATGTATTAGCATATTTCATTTGTGAATAGTTGGACGACGAGGATAGTCGGCATTTAGCCTCAAAATACTCGTTAATCAAAAAAAGAGCGTAAAAATCCCTAGAGGACTGTTGTCTTCTAGGGATTTAGTGTGTCCTTGAGCTGTTTGTTCGAGGACTTTTTTATGTATATAAAGTTAAAAAAGATGAGATGTTCAAAGCTATTCCCAAAACTTCCACCATCTCTTCGCTTTCTGTTCAATCAGCAACTGATTATCTTTCTGAGTTGCCAAAATAATCGTATGCAGTTGCTCAATTTGCTTCTTGTAGTCGTCTATTTGAGTTTTAAGGTCTGATATACGCTCATCTTTCTCTTGTAATACATTTGTATTATCTACGTAGTCGCTTGTATTATCCTCTTGGAAGAGTACTTTTCTAGCATATGAACTGATCGAATCTCCAAGTTCTGCAGCTCTTTCCTTTAATTCTTCTTTTTCTTCAACGCTCATCCTGATATTTAGGACAGTCATTTTTTCAGTCAAAACTTTCACCCCGTTAACTAATATAATACATATTATACCACACAGTATTATTTAATAATACACCATAATACAAGAAAAACTGAGTTTTTTGACTAAATTTCTTTAGTATATCTTTAGCAGTGAGCACATGATAAAGATTAAATTCTTTTAACATGCATTTTTAGCCCTATACTGCGTTTTATAAGTTTAGCAAAGGAAAAACTACTGTAAATACTCAAGGATGCTGTTAACGGCCAAAATATGGCTTCTGATGATGTCTTAAATGTGGGATGGTACAAAAAACGTTAAAAACTCAGTTTTTCTCATGATGCGATCATATATGCAGAGGGTCTTATGTAAAACTATAGAAAAATAGGAAGCGAAATGTATTTGACTTCCTATTTGATATTGAAGTTTAGATTTTAGTCTAATATATTTGTAAGTGGTTAGATAGAAAATAGTGAACTGAGTGAAAGATTTTTTTATTTTTTAAAAATAAAATATAGATTTTTTTCTTAAGAAGATACTTTCTAATTTACTTTCTAATATACTTTATATTACTTTATAATACTTTGTCGACCTTAGAAACTCAGTAATATCAAGGGTTTGCAGATAAATAATTGACTATTTTGTACCCCATTATTGACTATTTTGTACCCCATTATTGACTATTTTGTACCCCATTATTGACTATTTTGTACCCCATTATTGAC
>NZ_AJRG02000067.1:0-6476 GCF_000298715.2 Streptococcus sp. GMD5S | reverse complement strand
GAATTAAGGTCAAACTAAAAGGACTTAGTCCTGTGCAATACAGAACTAAATCCTTTACTTAAATTAATTGTCTAACTTTTTGGGGTCAGTACACTAATTGGATAATCTTTTTTATTTTTGCAATGTTATAAAAGTATTTTGATGCAAATTTTAGTATAGGTAATATAGGCAATTCATATTTCTTGCCTTGCTTACAATTATGCATCGGAAACGGGAATATTCTGACAAATCTCAGAAAACGAAATCAAGTTTATGATTAGAAAAACTGTACAATGATGGTATTTAATGGCGATTTTCTACTTTTAAAAAAAGTTTACTATTTGACAACGTATTGCTTGTATAAATGAATAGTAAATGATAAAATATCATTTGGAATGAATGAGTCGCAGTTTTTGTTTGATTGTATTAATATGTTATCTACTCAAGACTTATTCGTTGTATTTTACTATTAAAGGAAAGGAGATGTTATGCAAAAAGACAAGTGGTGGCTACCATTTTTAGCGGTGGGTGTCATCATAGGTTTAGCGGTGGGTTTACTTTATTACACCCGACCCACTAAGGATGGAGATATAGGTTCATCGTCAGTTTCGCAATCAACTTCTAGTGATAAGAACAATACGGCTTTGAGTTTAAAAGGTCAACAACTTCCAGAATTTAAAATGACCTCTCAAGATGGCAAATTGATTGCTATCTCGGAACTGTATGATAAACCTATGTTAGTTGTCGAATGGGCTAGTTGGTGTCCGCATTGCCAGAAACAACTACCCATTGTTCAGCAGATGTATGAAAAGTATGGAGATCAAATTCATTTTGTTCTTCTGAATATGAACGAACCAGGAAAAGAAACAAAGGAAACTGCTGATCAGTATATCAAAGAAAAAGGATATACTTTCCCCTATTATTATGACGAAGATCAGTCCGCAGCCGATCTTTTACAGGTTCAAACCATACCAAGTATGTATCTTGTGACAAAACAGCAACAGGTAAAGAATGTATTAGTAAATCATACCACTGCTGAAAATTTCTCGAAAGAGTTACAAGAATTGCTAAACTAACATACATTCATTTCGGGAAAAAGGAGGAAGAAGAAATCACAATAGGATTTCAGAGAAAATTATGAGAGATTTCATTAAAAAGGTCTCCATTCTGTTTACGATTCTGTTTCTCTCTGTGCCATTAGGATTAGCTAGTTTACGTTTCGGTCGTGGTGCGGCTGATGAAACTGAGGTAATTCGAGTAGGAGATAATACGGAAATTATCCAGAATGGATGTTATCGTAAGATAAAGAAATCGGACCAAACAAAGTGGACAGTTCCACGTAAACCGGTCGACTTAGTTATCCTTCAGGATGCGAGTGGATCGTTCAGGAACACCATTCCTAATGTCCAAAATGCCTTAAAAACATTGACAACATTTGTCAGTGAAGAAAATTATGATGAGAATAATCCTCGTTTGGTTAAGACTGATAACCCGGATACATCAGACCGAGTTATGATGGCAACCTTCCAAGGTGCGGATGGATACAACTATTACTACAATAATGATTTTACAGGTCGTAAAGATGTTGTTGGTGGTTGGGGAGCTGATTATGATTACAAATACAAGTCTAGCAACTTGTCTTCTGATCAAAATGATATCCATCAATTCATTGATAATATTAAGGTAGCAGGAGGAACACCAACCGTTCCAGCTATTGACGATGTCATTGCTCAATATAATCAAATAAAAGGGAATATGGCTAACGGTCGTAAGACCATCTTCCTTTTGATTACGGATGGTGTTGCTAATGGGAAACGTGACCCGGATGGTAAGGTTCGTCTAGAGTACAGTGATTATCGTAACAAAATTCTTTCACGTGCCTGGAATTTTAATGAGCTAACTGAAGCATCTCAAAACGTTTTAGGGCGTGTGGAAGAGGTTAAGGAAGCATCTACAAGACTTAAAAATGTTGTTGGTTCCGAAGGGACTGTAGTAGTAGGTTTCTGGGAAGACGTATCAATCTTTGAAAACTCTAAAGCTCAGTATTATGACACATATAGAGAAGGTTATTCAAAATATTTTAATATAGGAGATAACCGAAGTGTCCAAGATATCTTCCATGAAGCATTAGAGGGGATGGCTTCTCCAGCTAAAAATATTAATGGTAAGAATGTTTCCTTCTATGTTAATGAACAAAGCGATATCAATAAGTTCTCAAGTCGAGTTCTAGAATCTGTTGGAGCTGCGTTGATTAAGGAAGACATTAAAGGTGAGTTCACTGTTACACCTGGATATAAGGTGGATGCTGTTCGAATCAATGGCAAGACTGTTGTTGAAAAAGTCACAGACCCATCAAAACAAATTCGTGGTCGAATCAATCAAGAAGGCGACAATGTCACAATCTATGTACCCGATAGTGTCTTCAATCCAGGTAATAACAGTTTCGACTATGATTTGAGTAAGGAAGCACGTGCTCCTGAAACGAATGAAGAGGATGAAGTTGATCCGCCAGCTGATTATAAACCTGTAAAAGAAGAAGTTACAGTTCCTGAGTTGACTGGTGTCTTCAAGACGGGTGAGTTTAAAACTCAAAAAATCGGTGGACGTAATGAAAAAGTTGAAGTTCAAAAGCTCGAGTACTGTTACCCAAGTGTCACTAAGAAAATTACCGACGCAGATAAGAGAAATGACTTGGGAGAAATTGATGACCCGCTTGGTTTGACAAAGAAAAAAGCCTATTCTGCACAATTGTCAGACAAGGCAGAGGAGTTCACCTATACTCTTGATTACAACTTCAATAACGTAGCCTACGAATTTGAAAAGAACGTCATGTTGACAGACCCACTTGACTACCGTTTGGAAGTAGTTGAAAGTTCAGCTACTGGACCAAATGGAGAAAAATGGGCCACTCGTGTCGTGAAACAAAATGACGATCTTGGAAACGAACGTGATGTTGTTGTTGCTGATGTTCCTGCTAAAGGATCAAACTATAATTACTTGGTATTGAAGAAAGCTCAAATGACCATCAAGGTTCGTTTGAAAGAACAATACCGCAATAATCAAGCAAGTAAAGAATTTATGGCCCTTCTTCAGGATAATGATGGATTCGGTTTGCTGAACCAGGGTAATATCATGTGGAATGGTGATGACAATCAACCAAACCAAGATGCGCATGCCAAGACAGATACTAAACCAAGTACGATTCGCCGTTCAAATCCTGTTTATGTGAAACCACCAGTTGTAACAGAAATTACGAAGAAGGTCAATGATAAGGAACATGAAGATCTTAAGACAGAAGAACAACTCTTCGAGTACAAAGTGACTGTTCCATGGCCAGGCCTTGCAGATACATTCAGCCTTACAGATACAGTTGTTTCAGAGTTGGAAGTTCAGGCAGATAGCTTGAATGTAAAACTTGGTGAAAAAGATAATACTGAGTTGAAAACTGCTGTAAAAGTTGAAGGTCAAACTGTTTCACTGACTCTTGATAAAACTCAACTCGAAAAAATCTCACGTAAGGTAACGCGTCGTAAGACTAAAGATGTTCAATACCTTGAATTGACCTTCAAGGCTAAGATTCGTGCGGGTGCTGACCTTTCTAAATATAAGGAAGATGGTCAAATTAAAGTACCTAACACGGCAGATGTTGTCTTGAATGATATCAAGAAAACATCAAATAAAGTAACGGTTACACCACCAAAACCAAAAGAACCTTCTATTAATAAGAAGATTAATGAAAACTTGGATACATTCCAAACATTTGATGGACAACCATACAACTACAACATTACAACAGCAGTACCAAGTGATGTTGCAAATTACAAGAAATTTGTGATTCGTGATACACTAGATGCTAATTTGGAACTTGCAGGTGCCGTAAGTATTAAAGGTTCTGCAGCTGCCCTCTTTGATATCCGCACCAATGGCCAAGAGATTACGGCAACGGTGAAGGATGGTCAATTTGGTGAACTTGCAAAATACTCAACTGTTGAACTAGTCATTCCTGCAAAAGTTAAAAATGGTGTGACAGGCACAACCATTGAAAATAAGGCTTCTATTTCCTTTACAAATGAGAATAATGTAGAGAAAAAAGTTGAATCGAAACCTGTCACCGTAACGCCACCTCCTGTAACGAAGAAGATCAATGAAACTCTTGATCACTTAGATATCGCGACAGGTCAAGCGTATAACTACAACATTAAGACAAAACTTCCAACCGATATTACAGATTACAAGAAATTTGTGATTACAGATACACTTGAAGGAGATTTGTCAGTTATCAATGAAACTTCAAGCAAACCAGTTATCAAAGGAGCAGCTGCTGCCTTCTTCGATGTAACAGTTGAGGGTCAAACCGTGACTGCAACGATGAAGGACTTTGCGAACGCTACAGCTCTTGCTGGTCAAGAAGTGGAATTGATTATTCCAGCTAAGATCAATGATGGAGTGACTCGTATCAACATTCCAAATACTGCGAAGTTTAGCTTCACAGATAAGAACGATCATAGCGGAGAAAAGGAAACGAAACCTGTCACCGTAACCCCTCCATCAGAACCAGGTGTTGATAAGAAAATCAACGAAACACTGACAGAGGCAACAATCGGTGCGGAAACCGACTTTACTTATAATATCAAAGCGAAATTGCCAAATGATATTACAACGTACAAGTCCTTCGTTGTAACGGATACCTTGGATGAGAACTTGACTCCAGGTCAAGCTGAAATCAAGGGAGCTGCAGCGAAATTCTTCGATGTAACAGTTCAAGGTCAAACCGTGACTGCAACGATGAAAGATTTTGCGAATGCGGGTGACTACGGTAACCAAGAAGTAGAGCTCGTGATTCATGCCAAAGTGAAGAAAGGCTCAACTGTTCCATCTATTGAGAACAAAGCTAAGATTACTTACACCAACAAGAATGACCAACAAGGTGAGAAAGAAACCAAGCCAGTCACTGTTACACCACCACCAATCACGAAGAAGGTGAATGGTCAGGAACACGCAGATCTTGGTAAGTTATCAGAAATCTTTACTTATACGATTGACTCAACGGTTCCACATGTGGCAGATAGCTTCACCATTTCAGATGATATCGTCAAAGAATTGGCATTTGAAGGGGAAGCAACTGTCACTGTTGACGGCCAAGCTGTTCAAGATTTGACTGTGAAAACAGAAGGTCAAACCTTGACAGTCACATTTGGAAAAGATCAAGTGAAACAATATGCTGGTAAAGCAGTCCAAGTTTCATTCAATGCCAAGATTAAAGACGGCATCACTTTCGATGCTCTCTTGACTGCTTATCCAAATGAAGCAAAAGACAAGCCAGTAGTACCAAATACTGCTAGCTACATCATTAATGACAATCCTGATTCTAAGAAAGAATCAAAACCAGTTACAGTTACACCACCACCAACCACTACTCCAGAGCTTAAGAAGGAAGTAAACGGAGCAGAACGTTATGATCTTGCAAAACGTAATGAAGAATTTACTTATACTTTGAAAACAACAATGCCTGCCAGCGCAACTGTGTTTGAGATGACAGACGAGTTGAAAGAAGTTCTAGAATTTGTCGGTGAGAATGCTTCAGCTACTGTTAAACTTGATGGTGAGGATGCAGGATCGAAGGCGACAGTGACACTTTCTGGTCAAGTCATCAAAGTTGCCTTTACAGAAGCTTCTGTAAAAGCAGATGCCGGTAAGTCAATTGAAGTGAATTTCAAGGCTAAGATTAGAGATAATGCCAACTTATCAGCTTATGTGAATAAAGATGGTAAGACAGAGATTCCGAATAAGGCTTCTTATGATATTGATCATAATCCAAGATACCACAAGGATTCTAACGAAGTTCCAGTAACGCCACCAACACCAGAAGAGCCAGAGATCAAGAAAGATGTGAACGGCAAAGAAGCTGAAACTCTTGACAAACGTGACCAAGTCTTCACTTACAACGTGAAAACAACAGTAGCGCAAGATGCGACAGCCTTCTCAGTCACAGATACACTAGTAGACGTTCTTGAATTCGCAGGAACTTCAAGTGCTAAATTGAATGGTCAAGCTCTTGATGCTAGCCAAATCAAGGTAGAAGGTCAAACCATTACCTTGACGCTTACAGAAGAACAAGTGAAAGCCAATGGCGGTCAAGCAGTTGAATTAACATTCGACGCGAAGATCAAAGCTGGCGCGAACTTGTCTGCTTACCTATCAGAAGATAAGACTGTGAAAGTTCCTAACAAGGCAGCTTACAAGGCAGTTCTACCAAACAAACCAGGCTTTACGAAAGACTCTAACGAAGTTCCAGTAACGCCACCAACACCAGCAGAGCCAGAGATCAAGAAAGATGTGAACGGCAAAGAATCTGAAACTCTTGACAAACGCGACCAAGTCTTCACTTACAACGTGAAAACAAGTGTAGCTCAAGATGCGACAGCCTTCTCAGTCACAGATACCCTAGTGGACGTTCTTGAATTCGCAGGAACTTCAAGTGCTAAATTGAATGGTCA
>NZ_AJRG02000068.1:0-4618 GCF_000298715.2 Streptococcus sp. GMD5S | reverse complement strand
CTGTGTTCGGCATGGGTACAGGTGTATCTCCTAGGCTATCGTCACTTAACTCTGAGTAATACCTACTCAAAATTGAATATCTATCAAATACCAAGAAAACCTCACACTTCGTATTCTCAGTTACTTTGGATAAGTCCTCGAGCTATTAGTATTAGTCCGCTACATGTGTCGCCACACTTCCACTTCTAACCTATCTACCTGATCATCTCTCAGGGCTCTTACTGATATAAAATCATGGGAAATCTCATCTTGAGGTGGGTTTCACACTTAGATGCTTTCAGCGTTTATCCCTTCCCTACATAGCTACCCAGCGATGCCTTTGGCAAGACAACTGGTACACCAGCGGTAAGTCCACTCTGGTCCTCTCGTACTAGGAGCAGATCCTCTCAAATTTCCTACGCCCGCGACGGATAGGGACCGAACTGTCTCACGACGTTCTGAACCCAGCTCGCGTGCCGCTTTAATGGGCGAACAGCCCAACCCTTGGGACCGACTACAGCCCCAGGATGCGACGAGCCGACATCGAGGTGCCAAACCTCCCCGTCGATGTGAACTCTTGGGGGAGATAAGCCTGTTATCCCCAGGGTAGCTTTTATCCGTTGAGCGATGGCCCTTCCATACGGAACCACCGGATCACTAAGCCCGACTTTCGTCCCTGCTCGAGTTGTAGCTCTCGCAGTCAAGCTCCCTTATACCTTTACACTCTGCGAATGATTTCCAACCATTCTGAGGGAACCTTTGGGCGCCTCCGTTACCTTTTAGGAGGCGACCGCCCCAGTCAAACTGCCCGTCAGACACTGTCTCCGATAGGGATAACCTATCCGGGTTAGAGTGGCCATAACACAAGGGTAGTATCCCAACAACGTCTCCTTCGAAACTGGCGTCCCGATCTCATAGACTCCTACCTATCCTGTACATGTGGTACAGACACTCAATATCAAACTGCAGTAAAGCTCCATGGGGTCTTTCCGTCCTGTCGCGGGTAACCTGCATCTTCACAGGTACTAAAATTTCACCGAGTCTCTCGTTGAGACAGTGCCCAAATCATTACGCCTTTCGTGCGGGTCGGAACTTACCCGACAAGGAATTTCGCTACCTTAGGACCGTTATAGTTACGGCCGCCGTTTACTGGGGCTTCAATTCATACCTTCGGATTACTCCTAAGCACTCCTCTTAACCTTCCAGCACCGGGCAGGCGTCACCCCCTATACATCATCTTACGATTTAGCAGAGAGCTGTGTTTTTGATAAACAGTTGCTTGGGCCTATTCACTGCGGCTGACTTAAAGTCAGCACCCCTTCTCCCGAAGTTACGGGGTCATTTTGCCGAGTTCCTTAACGAGAGTTCTCTCGCTCACCTGAGGCTACTCGCCTCGACTACCTGTGTCGGTTTGCGGTACGGGTAGAGTATGTTTAAACGCTAGAAGCTTTTCTTGGCAGTGTGACGTCACTAACTTCGCTACTAAACTTCGCTCCCCATCACAGCTCAATGTTATAGATATAAGCATTTGACTCATATCACACCTCACTGCTTAGACAGACACTTCCATTCGTCTGCTTTAGTTAGCCTACTGCGTCCCTCCATCACTACATACTCTAGTACAGGAATATCAACCTGTTGTCCATCGGATACACCTTTCGGTCTCTCCTTAGGTCCCGACTAACCCAGGGCGGACGAGCCTTCCCCTGGAAACCTTAGTCTTACGGTGGACAGGATTCTCACCTGTCTTTCGCTACTCATACCGGCATTCTCACTTCTATGCGTTCCAGCACTCCTCACGGTATACCTTCTTCACACATAGAACGCTCTCCTACCATACCTATAAAGGTATCCACAGCTTCGGTAAATTGTTTTAGCCCCGGTACATTTTCGGCGCAGGGTCACTCGACTAGTGAGCTATTACGCACTCTTTGAATGAATAGCTGCTTCTAAGCTAACATCCTAGTTGTCTGTGCAACCCCACATCCTTTTCCACTTAACAATTATTTTGGGACCTTAGCTGGTGGTCTGGGCTGTTTCCCTTTCGACTACGGATCTTAGCACTCGCAGTCTGACTGCCGACCATAATTCATTGGCATTCGGAGTTTATCTGAGATTGGTAATCCGGGATGGACCCCTCACCCAAACAGTGCTCTACCTCCAAGAATCTTTATGTCGACGCTAGCCCTAAAGCTATTTCGGAGAGAACCAGCTATCTCCAAGTTCGTTTGGAATTTCTCCGCTACCCACAAGTCATCCAAGCACTTTTCAACGTGCCCTGGTTCGGTCCTCCAGTGCGTCTTACCGCACCTTCAACCTGCTCATGGGTAGGTCACATGGTTTCGGGTCTACGACATGATACTAAGGCGCCCTATTCAGACTCGGTTTCCCTGCGGCTCCGTCTCTTCAACTTAACCTCGCATCATATCGTAACTCGCCGGTTCATTCTACAAAAGGCACGCTCTCACCCATTAACGGGCTCGAACTTGTTGTAGGCACACGGTTTCAGGTTCTATTTCACTCCCCTCCCGGGGTGCTTTTCACCTTTCCCTCACGGTACTGGTTCACTATCGGTCACTAGGGAGTATTTAGGGTTGGGAGATGGTCCTCCCAGATTCCGACGGGATTTCACGTGTCCCGCCGTACTCAGGATACTGCTAGGTACAAAGACTATTTTAAATACGAGGCTATTACTCTCTTTGGCTGATCTTCCCAAATCATTCTTCTATAATCTTTGAGTCCACATTGCAGTCCTACAACCCCGAAGAGTAAACTCTTCGGTTTGCCCTCCTGCCGTTTCGCTCGCCGCTACTAAGGCAATCGCTTTTGCTTTCTCTTCCTGCAGCTACTTAGATGTTTCAGTTCACTGCGTCTTCCTCCTCACATCCTTAACAGATGCGGGTAACAGGTAGTACCTGTTGGGTTCCCCCATTCGGAAATCCCTGGATCATCGCTTACTTACAGCTACCCAAGGCATATCGTCGTTTGTCACGTCCTTCTTCGGCTCCTAGTGCCAAGGCATCCACCGTGCGCCCTTATTAACTTAACCTTATTTTTTGACCTTTCAGTCATAAACTCTTTTAATACTACAGCGTTTCGGTTTATTTTCTTGTTACTATTTGATATAGATATTCAATTTTCAATGTGCATTACTTGGTGATCTCTCACCAATGGAGCCTAGCGGGATCGAACCGCTGACCTCCTGCGTGCAAAGCAGGCGCTCTCCCAGCTGAGCTAAGGCCCCACAAGACCTCTCAAGACTAAACAAGACCAATGTGCAGTTCCTTATCCTTAGAAAGGAGGTGATCCAGCCGCACCTTCCGATACGGCTACCTTGTTACGACTTCACCCCAATCATCTATCCCACCTTAGGCGGCTGGCTCCTAAAAGGTTACCTCACCGACTTCGGGTGTTACAAACTCTCGTGGTGTGACGGGCGGTGTGTACAAGGCCCGGGAACGTATTCACCGCGGCGTGCTGATCCGCGATTACTAGCGATTCCGACTTCATGTAGGCGAGTTGCAGCCTACAATCCGAACTGAGACTGGCTTTAAGAGATTAGCTTGCCGTCACCGGCTTGCGACTCGTTGTACCAGCCATTGTAGCACGTGTGTAGCCCAGGTCATAAGGGGCATGATGATTTGACGTCATCCCCACCTTCCTCCGGTTTATTACCGGCAGTCTCGCTAGAGTGCCCAACTGAATGATGGCAACTAACAATAGGGGTTGCGCTCGTTGCGGGACTTAACCCAACATCTCACGACACGAGCTGACGACAACCATGCACCACCTGTCACCTCTGTCCCGAAGGAAAACTCTATCTCTAGAGCGGTCAGAGGGATGTCAAGACCTGGTAAGGTTCTTCGCGTTGCTTCGAATTAAACCACATGCTCCACCGCTTGTGCGGGCCCCCGTCAATTCCTTTGAGTTTCAACCTTGCGGTCGTACTCCCCAGGCGGAGTGCTTAATGCGTTAGCTGCGGCACTAAACCCCGGAAAGGGTCTAACACCTAGCACTCATCGTTTACGGCGTGGACTACCAGGGTATCTAATCCTGTTTGCTCCCCACGCTTTCGAGCCTCAGCGTCAGTTACAAGCCAGAGAGCCGCTTTCGCCACCGGTGTTCCTCCATATATCTACGCATTTCACCGCTACACATGGAATTCCACTCTCCCCTCTTGCACTCAAGTTAAACAGTTTCCAAAGCGTACTATGGTTAAGCCACAGCCTTTAACTTCAGACTTATCTAACCGCCTGCGCTCGCTTTACGCCCAATAAATCCGGACAACGCTCGGGACCTACGTATTACCGCGGCTGCTGGCACGTAGTTAGCCGTCCCTTTCTGGTAAGATACCGTCACAGTGTGAACTTTCCACTCTCACACTCGTTCTTCTCTTACAACAGAGCTTTACGATCCGAAAACCTTCTTCACTCACGCGGCGTTGCTCGGTCAGACTTCCGTCCATTGCCGAAGATTCCCTACTGCTGCCTCCCGTAGGAGTCTGGGCCGTGTCTCAGTCCCAGTGTGGCCGATCACCCTCTCAGGTCGGCTATGTATCGTTGCCTTGGTGAGCCGTTACCTCACCAACTAGCTAATACAACGCAGGTCCATCTGGTAGTGATGCAATTGCACCTTTTAA
>NZ_AJRG02000069.1:0-3647 GCF_000298715.2 Streptococcus sp. GMD5S | reverse complement strand
TAGCCTAGTTATAAACTACTACCATGGCTGGGCGTAGGATGCGGTCATGGAGTTTGTAGCCTTTTTGGAAGACCTGGGCGATGGTGTCTGCTGGGTGTTCATCGTCTGCTGGGAGAGTTTGGATGGCCATGTGATAGTTATGGTCAAATTCGCCTTCAGCTGCAATTTCTTCGATTCCTTCTTCTTTCAAAGCGTGAATCAAGCTCTCTTGCACCATCCCCAATCCTTTTTTGACGTCGTCTGTCAAACCTTCAACTGCTAGTGCACGTTCTAAGTTGTCAAGCGACGGTAAAATTGCTTTTGCCAGATCTTGGCTACGATAACGTTGCAAGTTTTGACGTTCTTCATTGGCACGGCGTTGAATATTTTGCATTTCTGCATGAGCGCGAAGGTATTTATTTTCAAACTCATCCGCGCGTTCATTTGCCAAGTCCAACTCAGACTTCTCAGGAGTTGTTTCTTCAGTTGTTTCCACAACTTCCTCTTCTTTCATTTCTTCGTTTTTTTTATCTTGGGCCATTTTCGCCTCCTTTAATGATTTCAAAATTAATTTACTTCGTAATGATTACTGCTGAGGTAGCGATAAAAATCTGTCAACTTCATGGTCAAAACACGATTGACCACATTGACTTGGTTGACCAATTGCTGATAATCTAGATTGACTGGACCGATAATCGCTAGAATTCCAAAACCTCGATAAGGAATGAGGAACTTACTGCTAATCACCGCCAAATCAGCTAGACAGGATTCCTGACTGTCTGCAACACGGACATTTTGCATTTGATCTTCATGCAGACCTTCACGAATCTCCAGAGCCACTTTTTGCGGTTGGTCAAAGAACTGATAGGCTGCTAGATTGGCAAAATTCAAGAGATTGACCTTGCCCGACATTACAATGTTTTCGTTGAACATTTCTTTAAAAATGTGTTCAAAGAGATCCATAACATTGTCCGTAGTTGTGAAGTAACGTTGGATAATCTGCGGAATCTCCGTCCGAATCTTGTAATGAATGTCCAGAACAGTGTGACCGAGAAAACGTTCCTGAATGATGCTTTTCAGTTTCAGCAAATCTTCCTGCAAGAAGTTCCTTGGAATCAGAAATTGACTAGTAACCGTTCGGGACTCGTCTAGGGTGAAAACTGCAAGAGCAGTATGTTGTCCTAGAACGACAATATCGAAGGCCGTCAGGCGCTGTCTACTCGGCTCAACATCCAGTGCTACTACCGTACAGCCACTCAAGTATGTTAGTAGATTGGCGGCCTCTTGCAGAATATCCTCCAGTTTGAAGAACTCCTGATCAAAGGCTTTGACAATCTCGTATACCTCATTTTCAGCCAGTCTGTCAAAAGCAAGCGAGTGTTTTACATAGTACTGAAATCCCGCGACACTTGGCATCCGACCGCTTGAGGTATGAGCCTTCTCAAGCAAACCCTGCTTCTCTAGAGCCGCCATGTCATTACGAATGGTAGCACTACTAGAATTGATAGACTCTTGTAGCGCCTTGGATCCGACAGGTTCGTGCGTTTTGGTAAAGATGTCAATAATCAGATTTAAAATATCCTGCTGACGCTCTGTAACCATCTCATCACTCCTCTCTGTCTGATCGATTAGCACTCTATGTACCCAAGTGCTAACTCATGATTCTATTATACACCCTTAGAAGAGAATGTCAAGATAAAAACTCAAAAAATTAGCACTCTTTTACAAAGAGTGCTAAAAATCAGTCTACAGACCTAGAAACATACTTCTCATCTACTTGGTATTTCCTTTTAAGTCTGAAAAAACCATAGATTAGATAAGAAATTAAACAAGCATATAAAACGAAAATAATAAAGAAAGACTGAGACAAGTTTTCTCGATACAAACTCATGCAAACAATAAGACCACCTGAAAAAGTGGCTATACAGGAACGAAGTCTAGACCGCATAACTTCCCATCTGAGACCCTTACTCATATAGACTTTCTCCTCTGAAAGGATATCAGAAGTTGGTTTACGAAGAATTGAACAAAAACCTGTTTCTATCAATTCCCAACCGCTATTTCTAAAATCTTGTAGTTCATGCTTATACTTTTTAAGAAATCTAGAATCATAGATATGGTAGATGACATCGTCCGGTTGACAGTGGTCAAAATAGAAAAAACCAAAACGACTAGTTCTATATCTCCAACCTTTCAAGTGCATCTCATGTAAAAATTCTTCTTCCTTGTCCAAATCAACAATGGTGAAAATCCTAAATTGTACTTTGCTATTCATTGTCTTACCTCCAAATCAGAAAACATACATGGTTTTATTTTTCAGATAATTCTTTCCACTTTTGAAACAAGCTCCAAAAAATATAAGAAATCTGAACCGCAAAAACTATCAATAAAACACAATCTATTATGACAATCAAAAACATTCCCCAACTGAAAGAACTAGCTCCACTGACAAACTTTGAGAAAACCGGTAGTAGAGCTAAAAATAGAATCAAAATAGGAAGCATCCGCAGTCTTAAAATCCGTTTGATCATAGCTAACTTCCCTGTAGCGTCATTATAGATTTCAAACTCAGTATCCGATTCAATTTCAGAATGCGCTTTTCTAAAATAGGAAAAACTATTAAAGTCTGTAATATGCTCCCAGCCACAGTCTTTAAATAGTTGTAAATAGGAGGCTCTCTCTGATTTTTTCATGGGATAAAAGTCCAACTGATAAGACACCTGCTCCGGTTGGCACTTTTCAAAGGTATACTTAACTACAAACAATAAGATAGAATAGCTTACTTTCCTAAGCTTCCAGCCCTTAGCATGCATTTCTCTAAAGTATAGAGCTTCCCTCTCATAATCCGCAATTGTAAAAATTCGATAAACAATTTTCTTTTCCATCATACTTCCTCCAAACTGTTTCTATAGAGCCGTTCAATACGTTTCAATTCAATATCTAAGACTTTGCGTCCCAAGTCTGTAATCTGATAGATTTTCCGTTTTTCCTCCTCTCGGACAAAAGAAATCAAGCCATCCTTTTCCATCTTTGACAAGGTTCCATACATAGTTCCAGGACTAATCGAAACTTGCGAATCTGTCATCTCCTTGACCTTTTGCGTAATACTATAACCATGACGTTCCTTTTGCAGACAGAACAAAATATAAAAGCCCGTTTCCGTCATCGGAAGATAGACCCGACGAACCTTATCTGTTAATTCCATTTATAGGCACCTCCTATTCAGTTCGATATATCGCACTTCGTTATATAAAATATATCACAGCTCGATATAAAATGCAAGAAAAAGAGAGAACGATTTCTCGTTCTCTCTTCTTAGACTCAGGAATTAAGAATTCAATTTCTTATTTCCTAAGAGTGGCTTAGTCTTTCTTACGAAGAACAAAAGCTGCTAGACTTGCAAAGGCAAGACCGATGATTGAAAGAAGACCAGATACTGCTGAACCCGTGTTTGGTAACAAGTTCTGATTTTGACTACTTCTTTCTTCTGGTTGACTAGTATTTCCAGAATCTTTAATTGGGGCCGGAGTGAATTCCCAGGTGCCTACGAAGTGTGCGTCTGCTCCATTGATGATTTCAGATGTCTTGTCATAAGACTTGAAGCTCCATGTGCCTTCTGCTGTCTTCACTTCTGTTTGACTTGGTTGAGTTGGAGTTACTTGGCTGCC
>NZ_AJRG02000070.1:0-2357 GCF_000298715.2 Streptococcus sp. GMD5S | reverse complement strand
CAGTATGGTGCTGCGGGTGCCAACGGTGGCTTTGGTGGTGCTGGTGGTTTTGGTGGCTTTGACGGAGCAGGTGGCTTCGGTGGTTTTGAAGATATCTTCTCAAGTTTTTTCGGAGGAGGAGGAGCTTCACGCAATCCAAACGCTCCTCGTCAAGGGGATGACCTCCAGTATCGTGTGAACTTAACCTTTGAAGAAGCTATCTTCGGAACGGAAAAAGAAGTTAAATACAATCGTGAAGCCAGCTGTCGTACATGTAATGGCTCTGGTGCTAAGCCAGGGACAAGTCCAGTCACTTGTGGACGCTGTCATGGTGCTGGTGTCATTAACGTCGATACGCAGACTCCTCTTGGTATGATGCGTCGCCAAGTAACCTGTGATGTCTGTCATGGTCGCGGAAAAGAAATCAAAGATCCATGTACAACTTGTCACGGAACAGGGCATGAAAAACAAGCTCATAGCGTACATGTAAAAATCCCTGCTGGTGTGGAAACAGGCCAACAAATCCGCCTCGCTGGTCAAGGTGAAGCAGGCTTTAACGGTGGACCTTACGGGGACTTGTACGTGGTGGTTTCTGTTGAAGCCAGTGATAAATTTGAACGTGAAGGAACAACTATTTTCTACAAGTTAAATCTCAATATTGTCCAAGCAACTCTTGGAGATACTGTGGAAATTCCAACTGTTCATGGAGATGTTGAATTGGTTATCCCAGAAGGAACTCAGACTGGCAAGAAATTCCGTCTACGTGGCAAGGGAGCACCGAGCCTTCGTGGCGGTGCCGTTGGTGACCAATACGTTACTGTCAATGTCGTGACTCCGACAGGTTTGAACGACCGCCAAAAAGCTGCGCTTAAAGAATTCGCAGCTGCAGGTGACTTGAAAGTCAATCCAAAGAAAAAAGGCTTCTTTGACCATATAAAAGATGCCTTTGAAGGAGAATAAAGTAAAAAGAGCCATCGGGCTCTTTTTTACTTATCCTCAAGCTCCTGTGTTTCTTTTATCACAGCTAGTCTAGTCTGGAAATCTTTTTCCAAGACTTTGAACTTGTAGGTCAAATCTTTTTGGTATTCCTTGATAAGGGCTTTTTGTTGGTCGATGATTTGTAGGCTGTTTTGGATGATATCCAAATCATCCTTGATAGCTTCGACGCGGTCAGTTGTATCTAGCACTTCATCCTGAATGGCTTGGCGATTTTTCACGACAAAATAACTTCCAGCTGCAGCACCTGCAAATAGCAATAGATTGGATAGTTTCATGGCATCTCCTTAGGCATTTCTAATAGTTTCAGCGACTTGGGCAAGTTTGTCAAAGTCAGGTTCGTGGGCGATAAAGTCAATCTTAAGATCATCTTCTGCACCGTAGCGAGGTACAAGGTGCACGTGAGTATGAAAGACCGTTTGACCAGCAATTTCCTCGCAGTTGGCAATGATATTCATGCCGACAGCCTTGGTAGCCTGCATGACTTTTTGAGCCACTGTTGGCACTTGGGCAAAGAGTTGGCTGGCGCTGGTAGCGTCCATCTCCAAAAGATTGCGGTAGTGCTCTTTTGGTACGACCAAGGTGTGTCCAGGTGTTACTTGAGAGATATCAAGAAAGGCAAGAACCTGCTCATCCTCGTATACTTTTGAAGCAGGAATCTCCCCTGCGATGATCTTACAAAAAATGCAATCTGACATAAAATCCACCTCTACTGTATTGAATTTTGATATAATATAGCTACATTATACCAGATTCGGAGAAAATATGTTAGAAATTAAAAACCTGACAGGTGGCTATGTTCACGTCCCTGTCTTGAAAGATGTGTCCTTTACCGTTGAAAGTGGGCAGCTGGTCGGTTTGATTGGTCTCAATGGTGCTGGGAAATCAACGACTATCAATGAGATTATCGGTCTGTTGACACCTTACAGTGGGGAAATCAAGATTAACGGTTTCACCCTGCGAGAAGATGCGACCAGCTATCGCAAGCAGATTGGCTATATCCCTGAGACCCCTAGCTTGTATGAGGAATTGACTCTCAGAGAGCATATCAAGACGGTTGCCATGGCCTATGGTATTGAGCAAAAAGTGGCTTTTGATCGTGTGGAACCTTTGTTAAAAATGTTCCGTCTGGATAAAAAATTGGACTGGTTTCCAGTGCATTTCTCCAAAGGGATGAAGCAGAAGGTCATGATTATCTGTGCCTTTGTGGTAGATCCTAGCCTCTTTATCGTGGATGAGCCTTTCCTTGGGCTCGATCCGCTGGCTATTTCTGACTTGATTCAGCTTTTGGAAGTAGAAAAGCAAAAAGGCAAGTCTATCCTCATGAGTACCCACGTGCTGGACTCGGCGGAGAAGATGTGTGACGCCTTTGTTATTCTCCA
>NZ_AJRG02000071.1:0-2286 GCF_000298715.2 Streptococcus sp. GMD5S | reverse complement strand
CCGTGGTGAAAGTTTCAGTAGCTTTTGCTACTGAAACAGGGGATTTTTGAGACAATAGGCTCAAAAATAAGTGATGAAATCCCGAAGGGAGTTGCTCACGTCCCCACCACTTAAGGGGAATATCAAAAAAATCAAAATTCGAATTAAAATTTAAGGAGAAAAACACATGTCTAAAATTATCGGTATTGACTTAGGTACAACAAACTCAGCAGTTGCAGTTCTTGAAGGAACTGAAAGCAAAATCATCGCAAACCCAGAAGGAAACCGTACAACTCCATCTGTAGTATCATTCAAAAATGGAGAAATCATTGTTGGTGATGCTGCAAAACGTCAAGCAGTCACAAACCCAGATACAGTTATCTCTATCAAATCTAAGATGGGAACTTCTGAAAAAGTTTCTGCAAATGGAAAAGAATACACTCCACAAGAAATCTCAGCTATGATTCTTCAATACTTGAAAGGTTACGCTGAAGAGTACCTTGGTGAAAAAGTAACCAAAGCAGTTATCACAGTTCCAGCTTACTTCAACGATGCTCAACGTCAAGCAACTAAAGACGCTGGTAAAATCGCTGGTCTTGAAGTAGAACGTATCGTCAACGAACCAACTGCAGCAGCTCTTGCTTACGGTTTGGACAAGACTGACAAAGAAGAAAAAATCTTGGTATTCGACCTTGGTGGTGGTACATTTGACGTATCTATCCTTGAATTGGGTGACGGTGTCTTCGATGTATTGTCAACTGCAGGGGACAACAAACTCGGTGGTGACGACTTTGACCAAAAAATTATCGATCACTTAGTAGCAGAATTCAAGAAAGAAAACGGTATTGACTTGTCTACTGACAAGATGGCAATGCAACGTTTGAAAGATGCGGCTGAAAAAGCTAAGAAAGACCTTTCTGGTGTAACTTCAACACAAATCAGCTTGCCATTCATCACTGCAGGTGAGGCTGGACCTCTTCACTTGGAAATGACTTTGACTCGTGCGAAATTTGATGATTTGACTCGTGACCTTGTAGAACGTACAAAAGTTCCAGTTCGTCAAGCCCTTTCAGATGCAGGTTTGAGCTTGTCAGAAATCGACGAAGTTATCCTTGTTGGTGGTTCAACTCGTATCCCAGCCGTTGTAGAAGCTGTGAAAGCTGAAACTGGTAAAGAACCAAACAAATCAGTAAACCCTGATGAAGTGGTTGCTATGGGTGCTGCCATCCAAGGTGGTGTGATCACTGGTGATGTTAAAGACGTTGTCCTTCTTGATGTGACACCATTGTCACTTGGTATCGAAACAATGGGTGGCGTCTTCACAAAACTTATCGATCGCAACACTACTATCCCAACATCTAAATCACAAGTCTTCTCAACTGCAGCAGACAACCAACCAGCCGTTGATATCCACGTTCTTCAAGGTGAACGCCCAATGGCAGCTGATAACAAGACTCTTGGACGCTTCCAATTGACTGATATCCCAGCTGCACCTCGTGGAATTCCTCAAATCGAAGTAACATTTGATATCGACAAGAACGGTATCGTGTCTGTTAAGGCTAAAGATCTTGGAACTCAAAAAGAACAAACTATTGTGATCCAATCTAACTCAGGTTTGACAGACGAAGAAATCGACCGCATGATGAAAGATGCTGAAGCTAACGCTGAAGCAGATAAGAAACGTAAAGAAGAAGTAGACCTTCGTAACGAAGTAGACCAAGCTATCTTTGCGACTGAAAAGACAATCAAGGAAACTGAAGGCAAAGGCTTCGACGCAGAACGTGATGCTGCCCAAGCTGCCCTTGATGACCTTAAAAAAGCTCAAGAAGACAATAACTTGGACGAAATGAAAGCGAAACTTGAAGCATTGAACGAAAAAGCTCAAGGACTTGCTGTTAAACTCTACGAACAAGCCGCTGCAGCCCAACAAGCTCAAGCAGGAGCAGAAGGCGCACAAGCAACAGGAAACGCAGGAGATGACGTCGTAGACGGAGAGTTTACGGAGAAATAAAATAGTCCAGTGGACTATTTTATCCCGAGCTTTAAAATCAGAAGAGCGAGGGCGTTAAGAATGAGGAATCATTAAAATGATTGTCATTCTACGGCAATCGCTATGGCGACTTGCTAAAAGCCTTACTCGTTCAAAAAAAGTATAATCGACTTTGCTTTTGAATGTCGTAATGATAGGAAGAAATCCAGAGGTTGCAACCCAGCCTCTGTTTTTCGGTAAAAAGGGATGGAACCTGATTTGTTTGGGTTTTGTCTCATCAATATAAAAGAAAGGAATTGAACCCGACCTAAATTCTC
>NZ_AJRG02000072.1:0-1441 GCF_000298715.2 Streptococcus sp. GMD5S | reverse complement strand
GTGTACTGACCCCAAAAAGTTAGACAATTAATTTAAGTAAAGGATTTAGTTCTGTATTGCACAGGACTAAGTCCTTTTAGTTTGACCTTAATTCGTTTATTGTTATAGTAATCAATATAGTCTACAATAGCTTGTTCCAGTTGCTTAAGTGACTGAAACGTCTTTTCATAACCGTAGAACATTTCGGATTTCAAAATGCCAAAGAAGGACTCCATCATGCCGTTGTCTGGGCTGTTACCCTTGCGTGACATGGATGGCTGAATTCCCTTACTCTCTAGGAACCGATGATAAGAATCATGTTGGTATTGCCAGCCTTGATCGCTATGGAGAATCGTATTCTCATATCTCTTATCTGAAAAAGCTTTCTCCAACATGGTCTTCACTTGTTCTAAATTTGGTGAAGTAGAAAGATGATAAGCAATAATTTCGCTGTTAAAACCATCTAAAACTGGCGATAAATACAATTTCTGTGTGCTATTTGGAATGACAAACTCTGTCACATCCGTATAGCACTTTTCCATTGGTTTGGATGCTTCAAACTGGCGTTGAATGAGATTCGCTGCTTTCTTGCCAATCTCTCCCTGGTAGGAAGAATACTTCCGTTTCCGACGAATTCGAGCCGTTAAACCAAGGACTTTCATCAGACGTTGGACCTTCTTATGATTCACCACGAAGCCACGATTTCTTAGTTCAAGAGTGACTCTCCGATAGCCATAATTTCCTTTATGCTCACTATAAATGGCTTGTATTTCATCCTTTAGCTCTTTATTCTTATCTGGTTGATCTAGCTGTTTTAAGTGATAGTAGTAAGTTGAGCGAGCTAAATGTGCCGTTTCAAGAAGTAAATCTAATTGAAATCCTCCTGAAACCATTTCTCTAACTGTCTCTGCCTTTCTCGCTGTAAGGCTTCGTCCCTTTCCTCTAACTCTTTTAACTTTTTTAAGTAGGCCACCTCGGTACGTAGACGCTCATTCTCCTCTTGAAGTCGCTCTAATTCTGTCATTTCTTCCCAAGTTTTCTTCCGTTTACGTCCCATCCTAGCTGGCCTTCCTCTTGTTTTCTCAACAATAGTATACCCGTTTTTCTTGTATTGTGCCAGCCAATTTGGAAGTAATCCAGTGCTTGGGAGAGCATAATCCAGAGATACGCTTAGTTGCGATCGCCCCTCAAGTAGAACTTTATTAATTATTTCTTCCTTTAATTCTGGCGAGTAATAACGGTTTTTCTCTTTTTTGACACTTTCTATTCCGTAGCGATCAATCAATCGGACTAAGTACTTAAGATTTGAAAGGTTCATTCCATATTTTTCTGAAAGTCGCTTGAAGCTGATTCCTTGTTTTCTTAGTTCATAGATTCGAACTTTATCCTCATAAGTTAGTTTCATTTAAAAACACCCCAAAAGTTAGATTTTTTCTGTCTAACTTTTGGGGTGCGGTTCATT
>NZ_AJRG02000073.1:0-1177 GCF_000298715.2 Streptococcus sp. GMD5S | reverse complement strand
TCCTATTTCGTTGTAAATCAAGCAATATCAAGGAGTTACAACAACATTTTTTACAAAATATGTTTCTCATCCTAGAAAATAATTAACCACCTCAGCGCAATATTGCTATAAAGCTAGTAGCACCAATGAGTTAACGAACTCTTTTTCAATCTCTATCTTTCTCAAAGAAAAAAGGCTGCATACGCAAGCCTCAATTTTTAATATAAGTTCAAATTACAAAAAATCATAGATGTCTGTCTGATGTGATGCTTTCTCTGCCTCTATGATTACATCTGCAGTGGTTGGCATCCGTCTATCCCTAATTACCATCTCATACCCGATAACTTTTCGTCCTTTTTTTACAGTTGTTAAATCTATATCAGCGTTGAATTTCATTTCTAATTCTTCGCATGCCACCATTAGAGCGTTCCTCTTAAACAAACCTGCAGGCCATGACTTCTCTTCACCCAAGAACCAATCTTGCCACTCCTCTAAACTTCCCTTAATGGTTGTATATTCTCGATTTCCTAAGCGATATGCTTCCCAAAGTTTCATCAAGATCAAAGAATACTTTGATTTCACATTTCCTAACTCATCCAAATGGAAAGAGTAGTAGTTTCTTTTCAACTCAAAAACTAAAGGTCCAGCATCTTCAGAGAATTTGAACTCTACAAGGCCATCCTCGATAAATCTTATTCTGCTGAAAAGTTGAGTCATGATTATTGAACGTCTACCGTCAGGCAATGTTTCAGGGATATATAGGGCTGTATTCTCGTTAAGTCTCGAAAAAGCTTCTGCAATCCGTCTATAATTCTGACCGTTTTTAGTTAATCCAAAGTGCTTCATAATGTCAAGGCTATGAACCGTAAAGACATCACCGACTCTACTATCTTTCGTTACAGATGAAAAACAGTAGTCTAAAACCTTGTGTTCAAAAGCTTTTAAATTACCAAAAGCTTTGGCCAAGTCATTCGCCTGGACAACTAAATAATTTTGACGAGAAGCTAGTTCTTCATAGATTTTACTGGATTTTCTATTTGATACCATCTTGTTTACCTTTTACTATGTTTCCTATTATGCTATATTCTATCAATTTTTAATTTTATAGTCAATAATGGGGTACAAAATAGTCAATAATGGGGTACAAAATAGTCAATAATGGGGTACAAAATAGTCAATAATGGGGTACAAAATAGTC
>NZ_AJRG02000074.1:0-829 GCF_000298715.2 Streptococcus sp. GMD5S | reverse complement strand
TTCGAATCCCTCTCTCTCCATTCATCAATGGGGTATAGCCAAGCGGTAAGGCAAGGGACTTTGACTCCCTCATGCGTTGGTTCGAATCCAGCTACCCCAGTTCTTAGGTAATAAATTCAAGATAAAAAGAAAAATATCTTAGGGTATTTTATTTTTATAATTGAAAGACGTGAACGATATGAACATGTCTTTGCGGGTGCTTAGGAAAAAAATTATAAGTATGTCAAGTTTGAAAAAACTTGATTGTTGGAGGATTTTTTAGATGAATGAATTTGAAGATTTGCTAAATAGCGTTAGCCAAGTTGAGCCTGGTGATGTTGTTAGTGCTGAAGTATTGACAGTTGATGCGACTCAAGCTAACGTTGCAATCTCTGGGACTGGTGTTGAAGGTGTCTTGACTCTTCGCGAATTGACAAACGATCGCGATGCAGATATCAATGACTTTGTGAAAGTAGGAGAAGTATTGGATGTTCTTGTACTTCGTCAAGTAGTTGGTAAAGATACTGATACAGTTACATACCTTGTATCTAAAAAACGCCTTGAAGCTCGCAAAGCATGGGACAAACTTGTAGGACGCGAAGAAGAAGTTGTTACTGTTAAAGGAACTCGTGCCGTTAAAGGTGGACTTTCAGTAGAATTTGAAGGTGTTCGTGGATTTATCCCAGCTTCAATGTTGGATACTCGTTTCGTACGTAACACTGAGCGTTTCGTAGGTCAAGAATTTGATGCTAAAATCAAGGAAGTTGATCCTAAAGAGAACCGCTTCATCCTTTCACGTCGTGAAGTTGTTGAAGCAGCTACTGCAGCAGCTCGTGCTGAAGTATTCGGT
>NZ_AJRG02000075.1:0-633 GCF_000298715.2 Streptococcus sp. GMD5S | reverse complement strand
ACGTTTTTGTACTCTCAAGATTTAAGTAACTGTACAACTTCAGAGCGACCGGACGGGTTGTATGGTCAGTTTTTGTACTCTCAAGATTTAAGTAACTGTACAACAAATTAAGTTAGAGATAGGCAATGTACCTAGTTTTTGTACTCTCAAGATTTAAGTAACTGTACAACCGGTCATACGTGAAGCATTGCCAAGATTGAGTTTTTGTACTCTCAAGATTTAAGTAACTGTACAACCTTTCAAAATTCCTAGGTTCTTCTCATACGGTTTTTGTACTCTCAAGATTTAAGTAACTGTACAACCAGGCGCCTATTACACTCATAACCATCAAGGTTTTTGTACTCTCAAGATTTAAGTAACTGTACAACTCCTTTCTTCTAAATTTGCTTTTTACATTTGTTTTTGTACTCTCAAGATTTAAGTAACTGTACAACAGAAAATTGGAAATTTAGATAAATTTTATGGTTTTTGTACTCTCAAGATTTAAGTAACTGTACAACTAGACCTCAACCAATCGCTGATTGAGACGCGTTTTTGTACTCTCAAGATTTAAGTAACTGTACAACCCTGTACCATGGTTATCCGTCGGATGATGTGTTTTTGTACTCTCAAGATTTAAGTAACTGTACAACA
>NZ_AJRG02000076.1:0-549 GCF_000298715.2 Streptococcus sp. GMD5S | reverse complement strand
AGTAACTTAAATCTTGAGAGTACAAAAACTCGGCTTTGGATGGCATGAATAACATGGCTGTTGTACAGTTACTTAAATCTTGAGAGTACAAAAACGCAGGTCGATTATAGGCTTCGCAGGATTTAGTTGTACAGTTACTTAAATCTTGAGAGTACAAAAACGCATTTCCAGTTCAGCCAATTGAGGACCAAGTTGTACAGTTACTTAAATCTTGAGAGTACAAAAACCAATGTCCATCGCCCAATTAAAACGGTCATGTTGTACAGTTACTTAAATCTTGAGAGTACAAAAACAGACGCAAGCTGAGCCAGTCTTTCATCGATGTTGTACAGTTACTTAAATCTTGAGAGTACAAAAACTTATTGCAGATGGAATTGTAACGGTTTTATGTTGTACAGTTACTTAAATCTTGAGAGTACAAAAACAAGCTGCTGATGGAGCTGTTTCACAAGGACGTTGTACAGTTACTTAAATCTTGAGAGTACAAAAACGTGACCCATCTGCTGATTGTAGTGTCACCAGTTGTACAGTTACTTAAATCTTGAGAGT
>NZ_AJRG02000077.1:0-522 GCF_000298715.2 Streptococcus sp. GMD5S | reverse complement strand
CGAGCTGATTTTCCATCCTCAAGGACTGGTTTAATCTTTTGAAGAACATTAAATTCTGCTACTGATTCTTTATCTTTTTGCGTACGTGCCATCTTTTCTACACGCGCATAGCGTTTATTAACTGATTCTAAGTCAGCAAGAATCAATTCTAGGTTAATGGTATCAATATCTGCAAGTGGATCCACAAAGGCGTCTTCACGTCCTTGCTCGCGCATCACATTTTCATCATCAAAAGCACGAACTACGTGAACAATCGCGTCTACTTCACGGATATTGGCCAAGAATTTATTACCTAGACCTTCTCCTTTTGAAGCTCCTTTTACAATCCCTGCAATATCTGTAAACTCAAAGGTTGTTGGAACTGTCTTTTTAGGAGTAATCATTTCCGTTAGTTTTTGTAGGCGTTCATCTGGAACTTCCACCATCCCAACGTTTGGATCAATAGTCGCAAATGGGTAGTTTGCCGCCTCTGCTCCTGCTTTTGTAATTGCATTAAAAAGGGTTGATTTACCAACGTTTGGC